>JAYSLK010000163.1:0-4659 GCA_043725585.1 Actinomycetota bacterium | reverse complement strand
GCGGCGATGTCACCGGCGCTCAGCGTGAGTTCTGCCATGTTGTTCGTGTCCCTCGTGTCCTGGGGTTCCCTGATGGGTTTCGTGCTTCTCCGCGCCTCTAGAGACGCGACTTCAACTGATCGATACGGGTGCGGACGCTGCCGTCGATGACGGTGTCACCGATGGTGGCGACGAGGCCACCCAGGACGGACGGGTCGACAACCACTTTGAGGTTCACCTGCTTGCCGGTGGCGTTGGCCAGGGCGGCGGCGAGGCGGGTCTGCTGGTCGGCGGTGAGGGCCACAGCGCTGCGCACTTCGGCGAGCTCGAGGTTCTTCGACGACGACGCCCGGGCGACCAGCTTGTCGACGATGGCCGGCAGGTCGCGACCGCGACCGGAACCGATCACCATGCTCACGAGCTGGGTCGTGGTGCTGGTGGCCTTGCCTCCAAGGAGGTCCTCGACGATCGCCTGGCGGCGCGAAGCCGGGATCTGCTCGTCGGTGAGCGCGTTGCGCAGCTCGTCCGACGACTCGTAACTCCGGGCGAACCTGAAGAGCTCGTCCTCCACTTCGTCGATGGTGCCCTCGGCACGGGCGATCTCGAACAGACCGCGTGCGTAGCCATCGATGCGGTTGTCGCTCACTTGGCGGCTCCAACTCTCGAAATGAAGCTCTCGATGAGCTCCTGATGGGTGGCGTCGTCGAGCGACCCGGTGACCACATGGTCGACCGCGGCAGTCGACAGTCGGGCGATCTCGGCGCGGAGCTCGTCGCCGGAGCGACTCTGCGCTGCGGCGATGTCGAGGACAGATCGTGCCTCGAGGTCTGCGACCTCGGCCGCCACACGGCTGCGCCCTTCTTCCAAGATCGCCGCGGCCTGGGCGTCTGCCTGTGTCAAGAGGCGCTCCCGCTCACCGTCGATGTCGCCCTTGGCGGATCGGATCTGTGCCGCCTCGATCTCGGCGGCCGCCACGGCTTGCTCGCCAGCGTCGATCTCGGCTTGGATCTTCGCTGTTCGTGCTTGCATGCCCTTCTTCGCAACGGGGCCGGCAAACTTCACCAGGAGCCCGAAGACTAGCAGGGAAGCGATCGAGCCGAAGATGATCTCGTAGGGCTCAGGCCAGAACTTCGAGGGGGTCTGGGTGATGTCGCCTTCGCTGAGGAAGCGACCGACCAAGGTTCCGAAGCCGGTCATGTCCGGGCTCCCATCAACGACGTGACGACATCGTCGACCATCGACTCGTTCGGCTTGCGCCCGGTCGCCAGTTCGACGGCCCGTCCGCTGACATCGACGACGGCCGCCTTGATGTGCTCGGCGGCGGCCGCTCGGGCAGCCTCGTTGTCGAGCTGGGCCCTGGCTCGTTCGGCTGCGATGCGTTCGTTGGCCGCGCCGATGGCTGCGGCTCGCTCGGTTTCGATCGTCAGTCGAACAGCTTCGATGCGCTTTGCGGCCTCGGCCTTCACGGTCGCGAGCTGTGCCTCGTAGTCGGCGACCTCGTGACGTGCGGCGTTGCGCTTCGAATCCGCAGATTCGTGATCACCACGAATCTTGCCGTACCGCTGCTCGACGCCCTGCTTGAGGCGTGGGTACAGCACGAAGCGCATCGCCACGAACAGCACGATGAACGCGCCGCTGCCCCATGCCAGTTCTTTGATCTCGGGCGCGATCGGGCTCGGTCCCTTGTCTTCCGTGACAGCAGCGGTGGCAGCATGTTGCTGGGAAAGACGTACGACCTGCTCGCCCGCACCCGTCGTGATGACGGTGACGGTGAACATCGCGACTCCCTACAGGCCGAGGAGGATGAAGACGACGAAGCCGATCAGAGCGAGCGCCTCGGTGAAGGCGATGCCGAGGAACATGGTGGTTCGCACCATGCCTGCGGCCTCGGGCTGGCGGGCCATCGCCTCGATGGCCTTGCCGACGACGTAGCCGATGCCGATGCCGGGACCGATCGCGGCGAGGCCGTAGGCGAATCCGGCGCCGATGGCGGCGTTCGCAGCCTTTTGATCAGCAGCAGAAGTCGGGCCCGCGGCTGCGAGCAGGTTTGACATGGCTTCCATGTTGTTGTGGTTCTCCTGGTGAGGTTGTTGGTTGGGAGAGTGGTGGGCAGTTGATCGAGCGTGGGAGGGGCAGCCCAGAAGACGGCTCAGTGCTCGACGTGCCGCGCCGAGTTGATGAACACCGCGGTCAAGATCGTGAAGATGTACGCCTGGAGGAAGCCGACGAGCACCTCGAAGGCGGTGAGAAAGATGAGCATGAACATCGGCAGCACACTGATCCCACCAAGGAGGATCTTGTGGGTCTCGGCTGTCAGCAGCGCGTTGGTCAAGAACGCGAACGTGATCAGCAGCATGTGCCCGGCGAGCATGTTGGCGAAGAGTCGGACGGCCAGCGAGAACGGCCGGAGCACGATGTTCGAGAGCAACTCGATGACGCCGACCAGAGGTCGCATGGCGACCGGAACGGCCCGCGGCCAGGCCATCGCAGTGATGTACTTGATGCCGTTGTGCTTGAAGCCGACAGCGTTGTAGACGACCCACACGACGAGCGCGAGGAACAATGGGATAGCCATCCGAGCCGTTGCCGGCATCTGGAAGATCGGAATGATCCCTGGCAGGTTGCAAAGGTAGATGAAGATGAACAACGACAAGAGGAACGGCGTCCACGGGAGGCCCTCTTTGCCCATCGTCTGCATCACGATCTGATCCTCGATGAACTCGACGCTCGTTTCGGCGATGTTGCGGACGCCCTGCGGCGCCTTCATCGGATCCTTGCGGTTCGCCAGCAGGAACACCACGATGCCGATCAACGCGGCAAGCACCGCGATCACGGCAACCTTGTTGAAGCCAGGGAAGATGTCTCGCCAACGAATGAGTTCGTTGATCGGTGGGAATGTCAAACCGAGCATTGGTGCGCAGCCTTCAGTTCTTGGCGGTGGAGGGGCGGGCGGGCTTGAGGCCAGGATAGGTGAGGGACATCGAGACGAACCTCATCTCCCACACGAGGAGTCCGAGGTGCGTGACGATAATGGTCGCTCCGAGTGCCGGCAGCGAAATCCAGTCGGCATCTTTCACGATGTAGACCGCGCCGAAGATGAACCCGAGACGAAGGACGTAGCCGAACAGGACCGCGCCCATCATCAAGCCGAGACTGATGCGTGCCGTGGACGCCATGAGCGCAGAGGCGACGGAGAAATTGACGAGCACCAGAGCCACGGCGTACAAACAGGAAAGCGACCCGTCGAGACCCCAGATCACGAAGCACACGGCGATCAGCACCGGAGCGACGATGACCCCCCGGCGGACCATGTCGTTGGAGACCGAGACCTCGGGTGCAGGACCGTCGAGCCGAGTGGCGAACGGGGACTGATCGCTCATTCTGCAGGCATCCGATCGCGGCGGGCCAGGTCGGCGCGGTCGCGTTCGTGCGCACGCATGGCGTCGTCGTACTCGAACCACATCCTGAAGAACTGCCCGATGATGGACAGGATCACCAGACAGATCATGAACAGCGGCTGCGTACCGAGCCAGCGGTCGAGCGCGTAGCCGATCCCGAGGAATGCAAGGGTCACCAGGGCAAGGTCGATGCCGCGGCCAACGTTGTCGTCGGCTTTGCCAGGTTGGCGGGTGACCAGTTTCATTGAGTTCCTGGGTAGGTTGCGTGCCTGCGATGGCGCGGTTCAGAGCTTGTGAACGCGAACACAAGCTACCGTCACGTGGGTGCGTCCGTCAAACCGTAGCCGCTCAGCGTCACCGTCGATCACGTGTCGCGTTCGTCCACTCACGAGTCGGGTTGCTCGGCGGTGCGGTGACCGCGGATCTGGGGGTGCAGCACGGTGTACAGCACGAGACCGAGCATCGCCGCGCCGACCGGGATGTACGACACACCTCGGCCCGTGATGACCGGGTACAGCACGAACGCGCTGAGCAAGGCGGTCCACCCCCACAGGATCAGCACGCTGCGACGCTGCCCATGGCCCATCTCCATCAGGCGGTGATGAAGGTGGCCCTTGTCCGCGGTGGCGAGGCCTTCGCCACTCCGGGCCCGTCGGATGATCGCCCACAACGTGTCGAGGATCGGCACGCCGAGGATGACCAGCGGGATGAACAGCGGGGCGAAGAAGAAGAACGCCTGACCCGGTGACTTCGCCGTGGCGTCGGTGCGCTCACGCCCACCGACCACGCTCGTGCTGACGGCCATCAGCAGACCGAGCAGCAGTGCCCCGCAGTCGCCCATGAAGATGCGCGCCGGGTTGAAGTTGTGCGGAAGGAAGCCGATGCACACGCCAACGGTGATGATCGCGATCAACGGACCGATGTTCGGCTCCACCAACAACTTCTGCTCGCTGAGGTGCTGGCTGTAGAGGAAGAACGAAAACGCCCCGATCGCGACGATTCCCGCAGCCAGCCCATCGAGACCGTCGATCAGGTTGATCGCCTGAGTCATCCCCAACACCCACAGCACCGTCACGAGTGGAAACCAGTCGCTGCTCAGCACGACCACGTCGAGAAACGGGAGCCGGAAGAAGAACATGGTGACGCCGAAGGCCACCAGGATCAGACCTGCCATCACCGTGCTGGCCACCTTCGCTGGTGCCGACAGCTCACGAACGTCGTCGACGAGCCCGACCAGGAACATCACGGTGGCAGCGATCAACACGCCGGGGAGCTCGTCGGT
>JAYSLK010000162.1:0-2542 GCA_043725585.1 Actinomycetota bacterium | reverse complement strand
GCTCGGTCGTTGTCGGGCTCGGTCGTTGTCGGGCTCGGTCGTTGTCGGGCTCGGTCGTTGTCGGGCTCGGTCGTTGTCGGGCTCGGTCGTTGTCGGGCTCGGTCGTCAGCGAGCTGCCGCAAGGACGGCTCTGGCGAGCGCGGCGCCGATCGCCGGATCCGACATGATCGACGGCTGCACCACACAGCGCATGCCCGCGGCCACCACGTCGGCGGCCAGGTGTGCGTCGGCCGGGTCGATCACGAGCGTGCCGGCGATGTCGCGGTAGAGCCGCGCCACGCCCACCACGGACGCCTCGTGGCCGAGCTCCACCATCATCCGGTCGGCCGGGCCCTTGAGTGCGGCACCACCCACGATCGGCGACACTGCGACGACCGATCTGCGACGGGCGGCGAGGGAGTCGTCGAGGCCGGCGAGGGCGCGCATCGGCCAGATCGACACGATCGGGTTCGACGGCGCCACCACCACGACGTCCGCGTCGCGGATCGCATCGGCGGCAGACGGCTGCAGCGAGGCGGTGGATGCCCCTTCGAACCGCACGGTCCGCACGGGCACGGCATGGCGCAATCGCACGAAGTACTCCTGGAACGTCACCATTCCACCTTCGACCAGGTCGATCTCGGTGGCGACACGCTGGTCGCTCATCGGCACCAGTCGCTCTGGTAGGGCCCAGGCCCGGCAGATCTCGGCCGTCACCTCGGTGAGCGACGCACCCTCGGCCAACCGAGCGGTCCGGTAGAAGTGCGTCGCCAGGTCGCGGTCGCCGAGGTTGAACCACGTCGGTGCCGCCAGCGACCCAGCGGGACGGATCGCCGCGTACCGGGCGAGCGACGCCATCGCGGTCCAGGTCTCGTCGATCAGCCCCCACCCGCGTTCCGGATCGATCGCTCCCGCGAGCGTGTAGGTGATCGTGTCGATGTCGGGTGAGATGGCGAGCCCGTGCAGGACCGTGTCGTCGCCGGTGTTCACGACCCCGACCACGTCGGTCGGGTCGAGGTCGGGCACCCCGCGCAAGGATCGAAGGAAACGGGCGGCCCCCACACCGCCACACAGCACGGTGATCACCCGGAACCTCCAGGTCGGTCGGCCAACTCGCGATAGAGCTGGATGAGTCGATCGGCCGTGGTTGGCCAGGCGAGCTCCGTGCGCCGTGCCAGGCCTGCGGCAACCAGACGCCCTCGTTCGTCGTCGTCGGTGAGCGCGCGTTCGAGGGCCGCGGCCAGGCCGTCGACGTCGTCCGCGGCAGCGAGCAGCGCTGCATCTCCGGCGATCTCGGGGATCGAACCGGCTGTGCTCGCGACGATCGGTAGTCGGGCACCCATGGCATCGAGCAGCGGGAAGCCGAACCCTTCGTCGAGCGATGGGTACGCGAGCACGCGTGCATGGTGCAGCAGCCAACTGCGCACGGGGTCGGACACGTAGCCGGTGAGCATCACGCGGGTGGCCGCGAAGCGGGGGAGATCATCGATGGCATCGTCGATGGCCGGCCGGTCGTCTCCATCGCCCCCGGCGAGCACGAGGCGCAGGTGGGGGTGCAGCGATGCGACCTCGCCGAATGCCCGCACCAGTTGCGGCAGGTTCTTGCGTCGTTCCAACGTCGCGACGGCCACCACGAAGTCGCGCCCCTCGAGCTCGGCGATGGGGCAGTGCGCGGGCGCCTCCGGCAGCGGCAGGGCCGCGAGGTGCACCACCCGGACGTCTGCACCGGGGAACAGGTCGCGGACCGAATCCGCCGTCGCTCGGGAGCTTGCATGCACCACGGCTCCACCGCGAACGGCGCGGGCCAGCACCCGCCCGGCCCGGACGACGTCGGGATGAGCCCGAGCAGGGTTGCGCAGGAACCAGCAGTCGTACACCGAGACGACCCGTGGGATCCGGGCCGGTGGCACCACGTAGTTGGTGCCATGCACCACGGCTGCCTCGCGGAGCCAGCGGTCGGCGCGGGGACGGTCGGACCGCCCCCACAGACGGTGAGCAACTGCCGCCGGCAGCGGCAACCGGCGCACGCCTGCTGCCGGGTCGGTGCGGAAGCTGATCAGGTACGGCATCAGGCGAAGGCGATCATCTGCGCTGAGTGCAGCTTGCAGGGCGGCGACACCGGCGCCGATCCCGGTGCGGCGCCCGGCGAGCGGGCCCACGTCGAATGCAACCGGGAGTGGCGCAACCGGGAGTGTCATCGCGCCAGCACGTTACCGCAGGTGCACGTGGGCCCGGCTCGTGGGCCGTAGACTCCGCCGCCATGCCTCGCGCCTTCATCACCGGAATCACGGGCCAGGACGGGCGTCATCTCGCCGAGTTCCTCCACTCCAAGGGTTACCAGGTCTTCGGGATGGTGAAGGGCCAGAACAACCCCAAGATGACCGAGATGCGCGATGAGTTCCCGTACGTGGAACCCGTGCCGGGCGACCTTGCCGATCTGCCCTCGTTGGTGAAGGCCCTCGACCTGGCCCGGCCCGACGAGGTGTACAACCTCGCGGCCATCTCGTTCGTGGCGATGTCGTTCAACCAGGCCGAGCTCACCGCCAACATCACCGGCACCGGC
>JAYSLK010000161.1:0-2549 GCA_043725585.1 Actinomycetota bacterium | reverse complement strand
GCTTCCTTCAGGCCCAGGCTGGTGAGCTCGCGCACGACCTTGATGACCTGGATCTTCTGGGCGCCTGCATCGGTGAGGATGACGTCGAACTCGTCCTTCTCCTCCTCGACGGGGGCTGCAGCTGCACCGCCGCCGGCGACGGCAACGGCGACGGGAGCGGCGGCGGTGACGCCGAACTTCTCTTCGAACGCGGTGAGGAGCTCGCTGAGCTCGATGACGGTGAGTGCGCCGATGGCGTCGAGTATCTCTTCTTTGCCGAGAGCCATGATGATCTATCTCCTTGATTCGGTTTTGTGTTGAGTGCTTGCGTTTTTGTGAGTGTGTAGTGCGTGATCAGCAGCCGTCAGGCTGCTGTCTCTGACTTCTGGTCGACGAGTGCCTTCAGGCCATACGCGAAGTTGCGCGGCATCGCCTGCAGCAGGCCGGCCATATTGGCCATGGGGGCCTGCAGGGCACCGGCGAACTGGGCGAGCAGAACCTCGCGGCTCGGCAGATCGGCAAGGGCCTCGACGTCTTTGGCCGAGATGATCTTTCCGCCGATGACACCGCCCTTCAGCACCAGCATCGGGTTGGTCTTCGAGGCATCGCGAAGCGCCTTGGCGACCGCCGCAGCGTCGCCGGTGACGAACGTGATTCCGCTCGGTCCGGTGAGCAGCTCACCGAGCTCGGGCAGGCCGGCGTTCTCGGCAGCAAAGCGAGCCAAGGTGTTCTTGTAGACCTTGTACTCACCGCCGGCCGGACGCAGTTGACGACGCAGAGCAGCAAGCTGCCCCACGCTCATACCGCGATACTCCGTGACGATGACGGCACTGGCTTCGTTGAGCTTGGCCGTCACCTCTTGGACGACGGCAACCTTCTCCTGTCGTGGGTTGTCCATGTGTTGTACACCTCCTCTCGCTACAACTCGGGGTGCTCGCTCTCTCGCGAACACTCCGAGGAGCAAGAGGCCACAACGTGCATGCACGCGAACTCGAGCGACTCGGCAGCATCCACCTCGGCTGGCGCTTTCGCATTCTCCGCCCTTCACCCATCGGGTGTCGGTTGGACCAACTGTCTTCGGCGAGCGACCGGAACTTCTTCCTGTGTCGGGCGAAAACACTAGCGGCCGCGAATCGAATCCCCTCCACGGTGCGCGAAGCGCCTCGACCAGGACAACGACGACGGCCCGGCCGCCTTCACAGGCGAACCGGGCCGTGGCCGATGATCAGCCGATGATCAGCCGATGATCAGCGCCGTCAGGTTCTCAGTCGACGTCGGGGCGCAACCGGTTGGTATCGACCTTCACACCAGGGCCCATCGTCGAGCTGATGGTGATCTTGCGCAGGTAGCGGCCCTTGGCCGAGGCCGGCTTCGCCCGCTGCAGCTCGTCGAGCACGGCACGGAAGTTGACCTCCAACGCCGCTGGCTCGAAGCTGACCTTGCCGAGCGGCACGTGGACGTTGCCGTAACGGTCGGTGCGGTACTCGACCTTGCCGCCCTTGAACTCGAGCACGGCGCGAGCAACATCCTGGGTGACGGTGCCGGTCTTGGGGTTCGGCATCAGACCGCGGGGACCGAGCACGCGACCCAGACGGCCGACAAGCGGCATGAGGTCCGGCGTGGCGATGGCCACGTCGAAGTCCATGTTGCCCTTTTCGATCTCGGCGGCGAGATCCTCGGAACCGACGAGCTCGGCACCGGCTGCGCGAGCAGCGTCAGCGGCCTCGCCGTTGGCGAACACGGCGATGCGGACGTCCTTGCCGGTGCCACTGGGGAGGGCCACCGTGCCACGGACCATCTGATCCGCCTTGCGCGGGTCGACGCCGAGCCGAACCGCCATGTCGACGGTCTCGTCGAAGGTGGCCGAGGCCATCGTCTTCACCATGCCGAGGGCTTCGGTCGGGGTGAACTGGGCGTCGATGTCGTACTTCTTGGTCGCGTTGGCGAACTTCTTGCCTGACATGTGATGTCTCCCTCGTGGTTGATGTCGCCGGGCGAGGTCGTCCCGGTCGAACATGTTGGTGTGGATGTGCTGTTCGCTGCTCCGACGTGTCGGCAGCAGCGGACTCTGTCCCGGCCGGCGGAGACCGGCCTTCGGGAATCAGGCGTTGACCTTGAGACCCATCGATCGAGCGGTGCCGCGAACCTGCTCCTTCGCGGCCTCGAGGTCGTAGGCGTTGAGGTCGGGCATCTTGATCTTCGCGACCTCTTCGATGTCGGCCTCGCTGACCGAGCCCACCATCGACTTGCCCGGGGTGCTGGACCCCTTCGGCAGGCCGGCCTTCTGACGCAGCAACACCGGGGTGGGCGGCGTCTTCAGGATGAACGTGAACGTGCGGTCCTCGAACACGGTGATCTCGACAGGGATGATCGTGCCGACCTGCGACTCGGTGGCCGCGTTGTACTGCTTGACGAAGTCCATGATGCCGACGCCGTGCGGGCCGAGCGCCGTACCCACCGGCGGGGCCGGTGTGGCCTTGCCCGCGGGGATCTGGATCTTGATGATCGCAGCGACCTTCTTCTTTGCCATGACTGTTTCCTTGCTTCTAAGAGCGTGTTGACGTGCGGTC
>JAYSLK010000160.1:0-1593 GCA_043725585.1 Actinomycetota bacterium | reverse complement strand
GACATGGCGACACGCTACCGTGCCATCCTCGCTGCACCGCTGGACGGTCGGCACCCTGCGCCATGAACACGCCCCTTCCGAACCCGGCCGACGACGACTTCGTTCCCAACATCGACGAGCTGTTGGTGAACAACGCCGCCTATGGGGAGGCCTTCGCCGACGGCCCGATGGACGTGAGGCCGCGCCGCAAGCTCGCCGTGGTGGCGTGCATGGACAGCCGGATGAACATCTTCGAGATGCTCGGCCTCAGCCACGGCGACGCACACATCATCCGCAACGCCGGGGGCGTGGTGACCGACGACGTGATCCGCTCGCTGGTGTTGTCGCAGCGACGGCTCGGCACCCGCGAGATCGTGCTGATCCACCACACGAACTGCGGTCTCGAGGGCGTGAGCGTCGACGAGTTCAAGCACGAGCTGGAGCTGGAAGTGGGCATCAGGCCGTGGTGGGCGCTCGAGGCCTTCCTCGATCCCTACGACGACGTGCGCCAGAGCATCAACCGCCTGCACCTGAACCCCTTCGTACGCCACAAGGACCACATCCGCGGCTTCGTCTACGACGTCGCCGACGGCACCCTCCATCCCGTCGGGATGCGATCCGTCGGGATGTGACCCGTCGGGATGGACCCGCCGATGTGATTCAGCGACGGATGCCGCTCGCCACGACGGCCACCCTGTCGGCCGGGTCGAGTTGGTCGCGGACGGCGAGGAGGCCGGCGAGGCCCGCTGTGCCGGTGGCCGAGGCGTCGATCCCGGTGTGAACGCGCAGGAGCGCGACGGCATCGACCACGAGTTGCTCCGCCACGACCACAGGCGAACCGTGCCCGGCGTGCATCGCCGCGACAACGGGAATCCAGTCGTAGGTCTCGTCGTCGAGGATCCCGTCCGCGGCGGAGTCGCCGACGTGCTCCCATGGCCACATGCAGTCCGACCAGCGGGTGGCCGCCACCGCCGGGCCGCCGACGTCGAACGACCGCTGCCAGGCGCGCTCCAAGGGTGCACAGCTCTGGGTCTGCACCGCGTGGAGCACCGGCATGGTGCCGCCCATCCTCGCACCGGCCGACAGGCACGCCGCGAACGCGCCTCCACCCACCTGCACGAACACGCGGTCGAGCGGCTTGCCACCCTCGACCTCGGCCATGTGCCACGCCATCTCCCAGCCGATGGTGCGACCACCGTCGAGGCACCATGCGTTCTCCGGGCCCTGCACGCTGAACGGCACCGCTCCCCCCGCGACGGCCTCCCGGAAACGATGAACGCACGGATCGCCCGGAGGATCCGACGAGACGCGAGGGCACTCGACGACCGCAGCACCCAGCTCGCGAAGCCGATCGAGCACGACGCGGCTCGCCGACGGTGGGACGAACACACGGATCGGCCAGTTCACCGCCGCTGCCAACGTGGATGCGGCGAGCGCAGCGTTTCCGCACGACGCGATCGCGAGCGGCGGCCGGCGAGCGTCTGTCGACCACGGGGCGCGCCCCGCGATCTCGGCGGTCACGAGGTGCAGCAGGATCGTGAACAGGTGCCGGGCCTTGTGGCTTCCGGCCACGTTGTGCGTCTCGTCCTTCACCCACACGCCACCGTCGCGGGT
>JAYSLK010000159.1:0-13811 GCA_043725585.1 Actinomycetota bacterium | reverse complement strand
CCATGCGGTGAAGGTGAACTCTCTCAGCGAGCTCGCGCTCACCAAACTCGACGTCCTCGATGGCTTCGAAACCGTGAAGGTGTGCGTCGGCTATCGCGTCAACGGGCAGCGCCTGGCGCACTATCCCGACCGTGTCGATCTGCTCGGTCAGGTGCAGCCCGACTACGTGGCGCTGCCCGGGTGGACCCGTGAACTGCGCAGCATGCGCCAGCCGGGCGAGCTGCCGACCGCAGCCCGTGCGTTCGTGCAGTTGGTCGAGGCCGAGGTCGGTGTCCCGATCACCGTGGTGGGTGTGGGCGCCGAACGAGACGACTACCTGCACTGGACCCCCGTCCCCGGCGGTGAAGGATGATCCCTCGCTACAGCACGCCCGAGATGGTGGCGGTCTTCTCCGATCCCGCCCGGTTCGCTCGCTGGCTCGAGATCGAGCTGCTCGCGACCGAGGCCCACGTCCCGCTCGGGGTCGTGCCCGCAGATCACGCCGCCGCCTGCCGGCTTCACGCACCTCGGGTCGACGACGCGTTCGTGGCCGCTGTCTCCGAACGAGAGCTCGTCACCGATCACGATGTGGCGGCCTTCGTCGACGTGGTGCAGGGCGCGATCGGTGCGCCGGCCGCCGCCTGGATCCACTATGGGCTGACCAGCAGCGACGTGGTCGACACGGCGTGGTGCTGGATGCTCCGTGATGCCGCCGACCACCTGATCGAGGCGTCGACCCAGCTGCTCGCGACGCTGGTCGAGCTGGCCCACCGGCACCGCGGGACGGTCATGATCGGCCGCACTCATGGCGTGCACGCCGAGCCGACCACGTTCGGGGCGAAGGTGGCGCTGTGGGCGTTGCAGGTCGGTCGCGACCGAGACCGTCTCCAAGCTGCCCGAGACGCCGTGTCGGTCTGCAAGCTCAGCGGCGCTGTGGGTACCTACTCGAACGTCGACCCGAGCGTCGAGCGGTTCGTGGCCGAAAGACTCGGGCTGCGGCCCGTGCCGGCGACGCAGGTGATCGCCCGCGACCGCCACGCCGAGTACCTGTGGGCGTGCGCATCGGTGGGAACCACCCTCGAACTGATCGCGGTCGAGCTCCGTCACCTGCAGCGCACCGAAGTGCGCGAGGTGCAAGAGGGCTTCAAGCCCGGCCAGAAGGGTTCGTCGGCGATGCCGCACAAGAAGAACCCGATCTCTGCCGAGACGATCAGCGGATTGTCACGCGTCCTTCGCGGCAACCTCCAAGCCGGTCTGCAGAACGTGGCGCTGTGGCACGAGCGAGACATCTCGCACAGCTCGGTCGAACGAGTGGTCCTGCCCGACTCGTCGATGCTGGCTCACTATGTGATGCGTCGCGGTCAGAAACTGCTGACCGGTCTGGTCGTCGATGGTGAGCGGATGAAGGCCAATCTCTCCGCCAGCTATGGGCTGGTGTTCAGCCAGGGTGTGCTGTTGGCACTGGTCCAAGCCGGGCTCTCCCGCGACGACGCCTATCGCACGGTGCAGCAGGCCGCGATGCAGGCGTGGGACGAACAGACCGACTTCCGCATACTGCTGGAAGCCGACCCTGTTGTCGCGGCCCTCGGCGCAGCCACGCTCGACGACGCATTCGACCTCGACCGGTCGCTCCGAAACGTGGGCGCGGTGTTCGAAGCACTCGACGCCCTACGCGTCTGACCTCCCGATCAGCCCTGGTCTCGCCCCCTGCAGGGCGTGTTCGTCAGATGGATCAGCCGGCAGCGCGACCGATGCCGGCCGCCTTCAGGACCGCGGCCTCCACGCCGACGTCACGCCACGTGGCGTAGCTGATGCCTTGGCGTTGGCTGTATGCCTTGGCCACCTTCACGAACTCGGCCTCGAACGCTGACACGTCGACAGCTGCGCCCATCGTGTCGAGTTCATCGGTGAGATTGCGGCGTTCCTGGATGAGCCGGAGCTCGTCGAGAGCACTTGCGGTGATGAGTTCGTCGTCGATCTTCGCGAGTCGCGCCTTGATCGAATCAGGGGTGCGCTTCCGGCCACGCTTTGGTTTGTTGGCGCGAAGCGCATCGAGGTATTCGCGCACAGCGCGCCCTTCGGTGCGACCGGCAGCCATCGCCGCCTTGTGCTGATCGCTCAGTGGATTCTTGGGACCCTTCTTTGCCATGAACGCAAGGCTACCCACATCGACGATGTCAGTCTCGCATCTTGACCATTGTCTCCAATTCGATGGGAATCACTGCCGCAATTGTGCGAGCAAGCGGCGGCCGGTGGCCTGGATGTGCCGGCCGAGTAGCGTCGTCGTCGGCATGGATCTCGGTGCACTGTTCGAACTCGCCTCTCATGGGCCCGACACGTTCGTGGGCGTCGGGCCGCGCTACCCATGGGGCGGTCTGTTCGGTGGCCAGATCGTCGCCCAGGCACTCCGGGCCGCGTCGGGCACCGTCGACCCGGAACTCGATCCGCACTCGTTGCGGGCGTACTTCATCCGTCGGGGCGACCACACCGAACCGATCCGTTACGAGGTCGATCGCATCCGCGACGGGCGCAGCTTCTGCACCCGGCGCGTGGTGGCCCGCCAGGCCATCGGTGCGATCTTGAACCTCGAGGCGTCGTTCCAGCGGCCGGAGCCCGCACCCGACCTCCAGACGGTCTTCATGCCGACAGGCATCCCCGGACCGGACGAATGCGCCGAGGACACCTGGACCACCTCGTTCGCGCGCCGTCCGGTCCTGCGCGCAGCCCTGCTCGGGGCCGGCGCGCTCGGCGCCGGACGGGTGGCTGCCTGGCTGAAGGTGAACGACGTCGTCGCGGCCGACGAGTTGGTGCACCGGTGCTGGCTCGCGTACATGAGCGACGACATGCCGACCGACTCCGTTCGGCACGCGCTGGCAGAGAGTGAGGTCCCGCCCGTCACCGACGTCGACACGTGGTGGCAGGGCAGCTTTGCGGCGAGCCTCGACCACACCGTCTGGTTCCACCGACCGATGCGCGTCGACGAATGGCACCTCTACGACTTCGTCTGCCACAGCTACGTCGGAGGGCGCGGCGTGTCGGTCGGGCACGTGTTCACCACCGGTGGCATGCACGTGGCGACGGTTGCCCAGGAGGTCCTGCTGCGGCGAGGTCCCCGCGACGCTGCGGCCGTGCCCGAGGCTGCCCCGACCTCCAGCGAGTAGCGTCGTGCGTCGTGTCCTCGCGTCCGCCCGCTGCGCCACCCGATCTTCCGTCGCTCGATCTTCCGTCGCTCGATCCCGCTCGGCATGCGCTGCGCGAACACGTGCTGCGTCACAGCGTGAAGCGCGGTGAATTCACCCTGAAATCGGGAGCACGGAGCTCGTGGTTCCTCGACACCAAGCAGACCGCGTGCAGACCAGACGGGGTGCTGCTGATGGCCGACGTGGCGCTGTCGCTGATCCCCGCCGACGCCACGGCGATCGGAGGTCTGACCGTGGGTGCCGACCCCGTCGCCTACGCAGTCGCGGCGATCGGTGCCACTCGAGGGTTCTCGCTGAAGAGCTTCACGGTTCGCAAGGAGGTGAAGGACCATGGTGTCACGGGTCGTCTCGCCGGAGCTTTGGAGCCCGGCGATCGCGTGGTGATCACCGAAGACACCGTGACGCGCGGTACCTCGCTCATGGAGGCAGTCGAGGTCGTGCGCGCGTTCGGCGCGGTGCCGATCCTGATCACCGTGATCGTCGATCGTGGAGGGACGTGCGGTGTCATGGCCGAGGCGGCAGGTGTGCCGTTCGTGCCGATGCTGACCGCGGTCGACCTCGGGTTCGAGTTCGGCACCTGACGGAGCACTAGGACCGGCTCGAACGCGATCAGTTGCCCGCTGTGGCGGAAGCGGAGGCCTTCGCGTTCGTTGCCAGCAGCAACGCGTCCTCGCTCGGCATCGGCCGACCGATGAGGTATCCCTGGACGAGCTGACAGCCGAGGGTACGCAACACCTCTAGCTCGGCTCCTGTCTCGACACCCTCGGCGAGCACGACGTAGTCGAGTCCCTTGGCGAGCTCGACCATCGCGCGCACGATGCACTGGTCCTGGGTCGAGGCGGCGATCTCGGCCACGAACTCGCGATCGATCTTCACCATGTACACCGGGTACCGGCGCAGGTATGCGAGCGACGAGTAGCCGGTCCCGAAATCGTCGATCGCGACGCGAATGCCAGCCAGCTTCAACTCCCGTAGCCGGTCGAGCGCCTTGTCGGGGTCGTCGAGCAGCATCGTCTCCGTCATCTCGAGGACGAGCCAGTGCGGCGGGACATCGTGACGGCGCAGCGCGTCGCGTACACGGCCCAGCAGATGTGGTGATTGCAGTTCCCTGCCCGAGATGTTCACGTGGACCACCAGCGGGTCCATGCCGTGGGTGAGGCGTTCACGGTTCCACGTCGCCACGTCGCGGCATGCCAGGTCGAGCATGCGATCGCCGAGAGCCGTGATCAATCCCGTCTCTTCGGCGACGGGCACGAAGCGGTCGGGTCGCACGTCGCCGAGCACGGGGTGGATCCAACGTGCGAGCGCCTCGAAGCCCACGAGTTCATCGTCGCCGGCTCGCTTCACCGGCTGGTACGCCACGGTCAGCTCGCGCTTCGCGATCGCGCTGCGCAGACCCCGCTCGAGCAGCACTCGCTCCGCCGCGTTCACCCGCAGTCCCTCGTCGGCGACGTCGAAGCAGTTGCGGCCGCGGTCCTTGGCGCGATACATCGCCAGGTCGGCCTCGTGCAGCAGCACATCGGCCGAGGTGTGCTGGGGCCCGGCGTGGGCGATACCGATCGACACCGACACGTGTGTCTCTTCGTCGCTCAACTCGAATGGTTCGATCAGGGCCTCGAGGATCCGCTCGGCGATGCCGCGGACCAGTTCGGTGTCGCCCGCGCTCTCACACAGGATCACGAACTCGTCGCCGCCCAGGCGAGCCACGGTGTCGATGCTGCGCACGCACTTCATCAGGCGATCGGCGGCGATCGTGAGCAGCCTGTCGCCGGCGCCGTGGCCGAACGAGTCGTTGATGTGCTTGAAACGGTCGAGGTCGAGGAAGAGCACCGACGGCCACGCACCCGACCGTCGGGCACCGACGAGGGCGAGTTCGATGCGCTCGGTCACGACCGCTCGGTTCTGAAGTCCGGTCAGCGGGTCGTGCGACGCCTGCCATGCCAAACGCTCTCGTGCCGACTCGCGTTCTGCGTTGTCGGTCACGACCACCAGGCCGCCGACACAGATGTCGTCGTCGTTGAACGGGATGATCACGACATCGGCGGCGACGAGATGCTCCGAGGTCATGTGGCTCGCTCCGCCGTCGATCAACGCACGACCGGAGGCCGAGACGAGGTGGACGTCGTTGCGTACCCAACGCCCCTCCAGCAACACGTCGTCCAGCTCGGCGATCGCCAGCATCGGGCGTGCCGCGCCATCGCGGCCCACCATGAACAACGCCTCGTCGAGCGATCGGTCCACCAACGACTCCGCCGGCCCGAACAGCCTCTCGGCCTCGGGGTTCGCGTTCGAGATGCGACCGGATCGCTCGATCACCACGAGCGCCGTGGTGACCGAATCGAACACGAGCTGCAGGCGGTGTCGTTCCGAGGCGAGCACCTGCGAGGTCTGCACCTGCAGCTGTTCGTACATCGTCGCGAACTCCCGCGCGGACACGTCGAGGGTCTGCTCCCCCAGTCGCTGGGCGCGATCAGCGTCGATGTACGAACGCTCGACCCGGCCGACGAAGTCGGCCCATTGCTCTGCCGACGGCGGCATCGCCGCGATCGCGCAGCGCTCCAACTGTCGAGCGAGGAGGGGATGGTGCGCGGAGGGCGGGTCGTCCGGATGCTCGTCGGTGTGCTGGTGTTCCTGACTCGTCATGGGGTCCTGACTCGACATGGGGGAGGTCAGCCTTCCTGGGTTTCCGGTGGGACCGCGTGCTCGGTCCCGGTCGGGACGAACAGTGGTGGTGTCGTGCTCGACGCGTCGGCACTCGCACGCTCGGCGAGGGTGGTGATGCAGATGGTCTGGTCGACCATGTCCGCACCGTGGATGGTCGGAGCGATCGCTCCGTACGCCCAGCACCCAACGACTCGGGTGCGCTCGGGCAGCGCGGCGATCACCGCGTCGAGCTCCTCTTCGACCCGTTGACCGAGGACCCGCCGGCGGCCCGCGGTGCTGACGACGAGGCACACAGCGGCATCTTCGAGCCGAGCGGTCTTCGCCGCGATCGACGCATCGTGCACGAGCTCGTGCGGGGAGCTGCGGACCAGTCGTGCGGTTGCGCCCTGGGCAACGTCGCCCGACATCGTGACCGAGCCGTCGGGGTGGAACCGCCGCGGGGTCCGCAACGAGACGTCGCCGTCGAGATCGCGTACCTCCATCGAGAGCATCGAGCTGTTCGCCAGCAGTTCGTCCGAGAGCGTGCCGAGGTAGTCGTGATACAGGTCGGTCGCGGTCTGCCCATCGAGCTCGTGAATGACGTTGCCGTGCGTGTTGGTCACCAAACGCTCTGGTCCGACCGGTCGCCAGTCCGCCCCCGACCCGTGGGCGACCTCGATGTGATCCCCGTAGAGGCCGACTGCGCAGAGTCGACCCTCCACCGCAGCCCCCTCGACCAGGGTCCATGCCTGCTCGTACCTGACACCATCGCCGGCGAGGGCGCCGACCACTTCCACGTCGGGGAGCACGTCGGTGATGCCGGCGGCGATCGCCGAGCCGTTGAACTGGAGCCCATCGGCGGCGAGGAAGATGACTCGAAGGCTGGGATCGGCGAGGGCCTCCGCGACCTCGCGCCCGGCGCGCCGCGCCGAGCCAGCAGTGCGCAGCACAGCACGGGCGAACCGGACTGTCGTGGTCTCGAACCGCAATACCGTCACCACCAGGGCTCCGTCGTGAACCTGACCGCCGATCGCCTGACCGGCGGTCGACCATCCGAGGATCGCATGGCCGTCCCAGGTCGCCGCCATCGCGCCGATCGGGTCGAGCCCCAGCTCAGCGGCGGTGTCGAGCACCTCGCGGTCGCCCATCACCAGCACCATCGAGGAACGCCCGTCCGGTTCTGGGGCAGACGGATACCACCCGTCGGCTGCGCGCCAGGTGAATGTCTCCGCGATCACGAATGGATCATCGGTAGCGCGACCCGATGCCTTGAGTTCTGCCTCGTTCCTCGTGTTCCCGACGACGTGGCGGCTGGTCAGGCGCGCTCGACGCCAGCGGGCAGATCGGCGAGGAGCGCCTCGCTCACCCAACACCGGGTGAGGTGCAGCGTGTTCGTGATCCTCACGATTCGCTTCGGCTCCGCGAGCCCCTTGCCACACATGCTGACCGCCGCTCTGATGCAGTCCTGCTCCGTCGGGAGCACCATCGGCAATCGGCTGCGACGAACACCACTCGGACCTGCGGTGAAGCAGTTGATGTAGGTCTTGGCGAAGTCGATCTGTTCGGCCACCGACACGGGGATGAAGTCGGCGAAACCGATGCCGAGCACGTTGCCGCCCGACACAGGGGTGATACCCAGTAGCACGATCGTCGAGACGGTCGGCGTCGCACCGTCAGGAAGGCCGTGCACCCAGAACCGCCCCGTGACGTTCGGATCGATGGTCGTGCCACTGATGTCCTTGCCGCCCTCTTCGATGATCAGCACATCGATGTCGGGGAAGGGAAGCGGCGGCACGAGGCCGCGGGCATGCTCGGTGAGGGCGCGCTCGGCGTCGCCCCCCACCTCGTCGCCGGTGAGCGCCTCGATGCGGACGACTGCGCCGCTGGTCGACTCGATCGATGCGACGCCTCCGAGCAGGCGACCTGTCGAGCGGAGTGCGGCGATGCCGGCGAGCAGCCGGTCGCGCATCTCGACGGGTCCGCAGGAATGGATCTGCGCCGCACCTGGCTGCTTGCCGAAGCCGACGACAGCCATCTTGGTGCATCCGCTCTCGATCGGGCCCTTGAAACACGTGTGCGGCTTCACACGGTTCACGGGGAGGATGCGGTCCGCCGACGCCGCGTGGCGATCGAGGTAGATGGGCATGCCGTCGGGAGTGCGTGCCACCTCCACCGTCTCCATCGTCGCCCGGATCTCGGCACCCATGGCTTCCTCGGTCATGCCGAGCGATTCGAGCATCGCTCGTTGGCCTGCGGCCGTGGCGCCGCCGTGGCTTCCCATGGCCGGAACGACGAAGGGCTCTGCGCCGAGCTCGCGCAATCCGCTGATCGTGCCGCGCATCAGCCCGACCCGGTCGGCGAGTCCGCGGCTTCCGCCGCCGACGGCCACGCTCATCCCTGGTGTCACCGCCTGGCCCAGCGCGCTCACGACGCGAGCGTGAGCGACCGAGGCGACATCGTCGATCGCAGGCGGCTGGGGGATGGGCAGCCTCACCTCGTGGAGTTCGGGCACGACGAGGTCAGGATGGAACGGCAGCTCCACGCCGGCCAGGAGTTGCTCCCAGGGGTTCATGGACGAACCGTAGCGGTTGCCCCATCGGCACGATCGCCCGGCACTTCACCGCCCGCGGCGTGCCGCACACCGTCGAGGATCCGCAAGGTGCGGTCCGCGTCGTGCGTCATGCGCGTGTCGTGGGTGACGATCGCGGGTGCCATCACGAGGCGAGTCGTCGGTACGCATCGATCACCGGCGCGAGCTCGTCCGGTGCTGCGCCGTGCAGGATCACTGCGTCGGCTCCGAGCGTGAGTTGGCGCGCGACCGCGGCGGCGCACTGCTCTGGTGAGCCGGTCGCCGCTGGAGCCAGCCACTCGTCGGGGATCAGGGTCGCGACGTGCTCGAGTTGTTCGGTGGTGGCCTTGCCGTCCAAGGCACCCCGGAAGCCGGCGACGAACGGATCGCTCCGGAATCGAGCGAGCACCGCAGGGTCCCAACCGTTGGTTCGCACCAACAGATCGCCGTACGCCTGCAGGTAGGTGGCCAACCGTCCCACGGTCTTTTTCAGCCGCACGTCCTCTGGCAACCAGTCCCCGATCACGGCGAAGCAGCTCCACACCTTCACTTCGTGTGGGTCGCGACCTGCCTGCTCGGCCGACTCCTTCACGGTCCGGACGCACCGCTGCAACGTCTCGTCGGTGAAGAAGGTGTGCAGCAGAACCTCGTCGAACGATCGCCCGGCGAGCTGCAGGCTCTGCGGTCCGAACGCACTGAGCAGGAGCGGGATGTCTTCGCGGAAGTCCGGATCGAGCGCGAGCACCGGGTACTTCCCACTCGGCCCATCGCGGCCGACCACCACTTCCCCGTGCCAGAGCCGTCGCATCAGCGACGCGAAGTCCTCGAGCTGAGCCGTCGTGATCCGGGGGAGGCCGAACGCGTCGAACATGCGGTCCATGCCGCGGCCGAGGCCGAGCACGAACCGACCGTTCGTCAGGCGGTGCATCGTGGTGGCGTAGCTGGCGGTCACCACCGGGTGACGGGTGTTGTGGTTGGTCACCCCCGTTGCGATGCGCATCCGTTCGGTCACTGCGCCGGCCACGCCGCTGATCGTTGCGATCTCCTTGATGTTGAACCGTTCGCTCAGGAACACCGTGCCCAGACCCAGGGCCTCGCCGTCGCGGCACTCCCCGATGAGGTCGGCCGGCGATCGGGGCGCTCCGGCCAACCCGTAGAAGCCCAGTTCGTCGAGCGATCGCATCGTTGGTTCGGTCATGCCGCCATGTTGCCCGGTGCCGATCGACGACGGGTCACCGGGACGCGACGCGATCGCTTCACCCGAGGCGCGTCGCGTCCGAATCGGTGCACGTCACGCGGCGTCGACTTTCGTCGGCGCGCACCCACGCGCCAACATGCCGGTGTGCGAGAACTCAACGGTGTCGTGGTGGTGGTCGTGGGCGCCACCGGTGGACTGGGCAGCGCCATCGCCGACGAGCTCCGCTCGCGCGGGTCGGTCGTGCTCGGCGCCGGACGTCACGGTCCCGACATCGTCGCCGATCTCCGCGATTCCCACGCAGGTGACGCCGTGGTGCGCGGTGCGCTGGGGATGCAGGGGAGGCTTGACGGCGTGGTGAACGCGGCCGGCATCGTGGCGTTCGGCGACCTCGTGTCCACCGACCCGGCGGTGATGGAGGAGTTGTTCCTCACCAACGCGCTCGGGCCTCTGTGGCTCGCCCGCGCGGTGTTGCCCACGCTCGCCGAGAGCAAAGGCTTCTTCGCCACGATCAGCGGAGTCGTGGCCGAGAAGTCACTCGCCGATCTGGTGCCTTACTGCGCGTCGAAGGCGGCCATCTCTCACGCGATCCCCGGCCTTCGTCGCGAGGCCCGCAGATGGGGAGTGCACGTCGCCGATTTCCGCCCGCCACACACCGAGACCGGCCTCGTCGATCGAGCCATCGCCGGAACGGCGCCGACGTTCGGCCCTGGGCTCGATCCGGTGTTCGTTGCCAAGCGGATGGTCGAGGCGATCGTGGCCGACGAGCCCGAGCTCGCCTCGACCGACTTCGGCTGACCGGCCGCGGCAGCGACGACAGGTCAGCGGTGACAGGTCAGCGGTGACAGGTCAGCTCGGCGGGCGTGCCTGCTCGGCGCGTTCGACGCACGCCGTAGCCTTTCGGCATGCGCACCACACTCGCCGCCCCCACGATCACACCGATCTCCGAGATCGCCGTCACCGTCGACAGCGCTCGTCGGGCGTTCGCCGGTGGCACGACGCGACCACGGGGCTGGCGCGTCGAGACGTTGCGCCGGCTGCGCGAACTGTTGGTGTCGAACGAGCGTGTCCTGCTCGAGGCGCTGGCGGCCGACTTCGGCAAGCCCGCGTTCGAAGCATGGGCCACCGAGATCGGCTTCTTGGTGACCGACATCGATCACACCCTCGCTCAGCTGGATCGCTGGATGGCGCCGGAGAAGGTGCCCACGCCCGTTGCTTTTCAGCCGGGCTCGTCGAGGATCGAGCGTGAACCGCTGGGCATCGCGTGTGTGATCGCTCCATGGAACTACCCGGTCCAGCTCCTGCTGCTGCCGATGATCGCGGCGATCGCGGCCGGCAACGCCGTGGTGGGCAAACCCAGCGAGCTCGCGCCCCGCTCGGCCGATGCGGTCGCGGCACTGATCGCAGAGCTCGGCGAACCCGCCGTGGCGCTGGTGCTCGGCGGCGTGGCCGAGACCACCGAGTTGCTGACGCAACGCTTCGATCACATCTTGTACACCGGGAACGGGCGCGTCGCTCGAATCGTGATGCGAGCCGCAGCCGAGCACCTCACACCGGTCACACTCGAGCTGGGTGGCAAGAGCCCAGCGATCGTCAGCCGAAACGCCGACTTGGAGGTGACATCCCGTCGACTCGCCTGGGGCAAGTTCATGAACGCAGGCCAGACGTGCATCGCTCCCGATTACGTGCTCGTCGAACGTGACGTGCACGATCGATTGGTCGAACAGTTGCGCCAGCGGGTTCACGAGTTCTACGGCGACGATCCGCAGCGGAGTACCGACTTCGCCCGCATCGTCAACGACTCGCACTTCCACCGCTTGGAGAAGCTGCTCCACTGCGGCACGGTTGCGATCGGAGGGCTCAGCGATGCCGATTCCCGCTACATCGCTCCCACCGTGCTCGTCGGCATCACCCGTGCCGACCCGGTGATGGGAGAAGAGATCTTCGGGCCGATCCTGCCGGTCATCGCGATCGACTCCCTCGACGAGGCGATCGCTTTCGTCAACGAGGGAGACAAGCCGTTGGCGTTGTACTCCTTCAGCGCCGACGACGCCGACCACGACCGCGTGCTCGCCGGAACGAGCAGTGGCGGCGTGTGCGTGAATGCCACGATCATGCACGTCAGCAACCCACATCTCCCCTTCGGCGGAGTCGGCGAGAGCGGCATGGGCTCGTATCACGGCAAGGACGGCTTCGACACCTTTAGCCATCGTCGGGCGATCCACGAGCGGGGAACCCGATTCGATCCGGCGTTGTTGTATCCGCCCTACTCGAGCAGGAAGTTCGCGATCGTCCGGCGAGGTTTCACGCTGCCCGACCCCCGCGACCTGTGGGCCAGGGCGCGGGGGGCGATGCGGCGGCGTGGGCGCTGAGCAGACGTCGGACGTCGGCTGACGAGGGCCACGCGAGGCGGGTCAGCGCGTGGCGTAGATCAACTGCCGCGTGTCCGAGACGATGCCGATGTGGCAGTCGGCGTCTCTCCGGACGCAGTTCTGCAACCAGGTGGCGCTGACGGCAGGGTCCCAAGCGGTGATGATGTCGCCGTGCAACGAGTAGCCGCCGGGCCCGGCGTACATGTCGCTCGACAGTCGCCACCCGGCGCTGGTGCCGGTCGTGACCGGCCAGTGCACGTTGTAGGTGATCTCGGGCAGCGCCACCGGATGGCTGGCGGGGCACCCGACGCCGAACGTGCCGTAGGCCATGTGGCTCATGTGATCAGCCGAATCGAGGTTCACGCCGTCCCAGCACTGGGGGAATCGGATCACGGCCCAGAGGTCGGTGCCGGCACCGCAACTCGGAATCGCCGGGGTGGAGCCGACGATCATCGTCGGTCCGTCGTTGGTGTCGACGCCACATGTCCAACGAACCGTGTCCTGGCCTGCGTCCTGGGGCTGCGGCCCCGAGGCGCGGGCGTTCCCGGCGATCAGCTTGAGACCGTTGGGGAGCGTGGGATGGATGCGCGAGAAGTGGGTGCCCTGGTACCCGCTCTTGTAATAGACCTGGTTCATGCTCGGGGCCACCGGTCGACCGGAGGCGTCGAGCACCGTCGGCACCCAGTACGACGAGCGATTGCTGACCCCACCACTGCAGGTGGAGTTGCCGCTCGACAGCAACGAGGCCGGCGTCGATGTCGCGACCGAGATCGTGTTGCCGAAGTAGGTGTGCAGGTGCGCGGCACCGGCTCGTCCCGGGAACACGATCGAGTCGTCGGCGTTCATGTGCGAGAACAAGCACGTCACTCGGAAGTTGCCGGTGCCGTCGCCGGACGCCTGGATGGGGCCACCGAAGGGTTGCGTGCCAGCAGCCGATGTGCCGGCCGACGGGGCTGGCAGCGGTCCGTTCACCGCAGCGCCGCCCGACGCGGGCACGGCCGCGGGCGGCACCGCCGGCGATTCCACGGGCGCGGGGTTGGGCCCTGCGGTGACCACGGGCGTCTCCGCCGCGGGCGTCACTGCCGCCCCGGCCAGAACGACCCTCGCAGCGGGCGACCACGCCCGACGGCCCCGTTTGGTGGCGGCGCGCACCTGGGCTTCATACGTGCCGCCAGGCGTGAGGCCGCTGATCGTTCGTGTCCGTGTGGTGAGCCGGGTGAGCGTGACCGGGCCGCTGAGCCCCGTGCCCGCATAGACGAGGTCGTAGGAACGGGCGCCGCCGACGGCCGCCCAGGTGATCGTCATCGATGTCGCCCCTGCCGCGGTGATGGCCACGGATGCCGTCGGAGCGACCGGCGCCGTGCGCGCGGTCGAGGGTGCGCATCCCGGTGGCGACATCAGCATCGCCCCCGACAGGGCGACGGCCATGGTCAGCCGACGTGATCGAGCCCGCCCTGGTGATGGGAGGCGCTTGCCGAGGTCGAGTGACCTCGCAGGGTGACCGGTGCCGCCCAGCACCTTGGGGAGCAGTGTGAAACGCATGTCATTGAATCGTCATGTCCACCGGCTGGATTGAGTTCGAAAACCGTCAAGATCAGCACGCACCGGTGACCACGGAGCGTCGAGACGCACCAGTTGAAGACTTTCATGTCAATTGGATGACGATCTGATCGGTCATTCGAATGACGCGAAGCGCGCGTCTGGAGACGTCGAGCGCGGCCCTGGGGCGACCCGTGTGAACGTCAGTCGGCGAGGGCGAGCAGGGCCATCACGTGGCTGCGAAGGGCGTCGATCCCGGTGCCCTTGGCCGCGCTCACCCAGAAGATGTCGCCTTCGTCGAGCCGGCACCCCTT
>JAYSLK010000158.1:0-1889 GCA_043725585.1 Actinomycetota bacterium | reverse complement strand
TCCCCCCACCTCCACGATGTTTTGAAGACGTTTCCGCAGGTCAGAGAAGGTGTGACCTGCGGAGGAGAGGCCCGGAGGGCGCGAAAAGGGCGCGGCACTGACCCAGAATCGGGCTCGACCGACCGCTCGGCGACTCCCCGACCACGAGTCTTGTCGCACTGACCAGGCATAATCCCCCGCCGGCGGTCGGGCTGAGTTAGGACGGGGGCACGATTCCCCCGCCCTTTCGACCCGCCGGGTGAATTCGTAGCCAGACCTTCGTTTACTGGCTACACTTTCATTCATGGCCGTCACTGTCGGGCAGCTTCCGCTCGTGTTCACTCACGCTGACGCTCAGTCGCGCGGGATCTCTGACCGCCAGCTCTACGAGTGGCGAGACGCCGCAGCCATCGAGACGCTCGGGCGCGGGATCTTTATCCGCCCAGGACTCGACGTCGACCACGACCTTCTCGAGATCAGCGTTCGTGCTCCCGAGGCCACACTGTGCCTCACCTCGGCGCTCGCTCGACACCAGCTCATCGACGACATCCCAGCCGCTATCGACATCGCACTCCCACGCGAACACCGCCAACCACGCACCACAGCCCCGGTCCGATGGCACCGCTTCGACGCCTCGTCGTTCGACATCGACCGATCACAACTCGACATCGGAGCGGGTCGAACCATCGGGATCTATGAACCGCGTCGATGCATCGTCGATGCCTTCCGCCTTCGCCACATCTACGGCACCGAACAAGCCATCGCCGCCCTCCGACGTTGGCTTGGGCAGCGCGAGTCGCAGCCGTCAGAGCTCCTCCGGATCGCGGCATCGTTCCCCACCGCCGAACGCCCCATTCGACGAGCGCTCGAGATCCTGCTGTGACTCCGCCAAACCGGAAGACCACCGCGGGACGAGTCTTCCTCGACCTCCGTCGGCTCGCCCAGAGCACAGGCCGCCCAACCGATGAACTCCTTCAGCTCTACGCGCTCGAAGGCTTTCTCGACCGGCTGACCCGATCTGATCACCATGACAACTTCGTCCTGAAAGGCGGCGTACTCCTCGCCGCATACGAAGCCCGTCGGGCAACACGAGACATCGATTTTGCAGCGAGAGAAGTCAGCAACGACCTCGACACCATGGTCCAAACCGTCCAGACAATCCTCACCATCCCGGTTGACGACGGGCTTGCGTACGACCCGGAATCACTACGCGCGCAGATTATTCGTGAAGACGACGACTACTCCGGCGTGCGCATCACCGCCATCGCGCAGCTCGCGACGGCACGACTTCACTTTCATCTCGACATCAACGTCGGCGACCCGATCTGGCCCGAACCAACGATGGTCACCCTGCCCCGGCTCCTCGGGACCGATCCGATTCAAATCATCGGGTACCCGGTCGCCATGATCCTTGCCGAGAAGATCGTCACGGCAATGCAACGAGGCACCGCCAACACCCGATGGCGCGACTTCGTCGACATCAACGCCTTGATCGCAAGCAACCCGCCCGACGCTCACGAACTTCGCCAAGCCGTCCAACGAGTCGCAGACCACCGCGCCGCGATCGTCCGCCCGCTCGCCCGAACCCTTGACGGCTACGCCGCGATCGCTCAACCACGATGGGCAGCGTGGCGTCGAAACCAACGACTCGAATCGACGACCCCCGCCGACTTCGCCGACGTCCTCCAAACGGTGATTGCATACGTCGACACCCTGTTCACGTGAACGAGAAACTCGCCTTCCTCACCGAACTCGACCCCCACGAGCAACGCTTGACCCGTTGCGTTCCTCGCGGCGTGCGAAATACACCGCGCGCTTACGATATTGCGTGAAGGTTGACAGGCACGGCGCTGCACGGAGCACCCCACGCATGGCCGCGTCGTCGGCAAACTCGTTCAACACCACAGACC
>JAYSLK010000157.1:0-7004 GCA_043725585.1 Actinomycetota bacterium | reverse complement strand
TTCGCCGCGCTCGATCACACACCCCAGCGCACGCACGACCCGCACACAGGTACACCGCCACGAGGGCGGGCCGCCGTCTCCTCCCTCATCGTCGGCTAGCCCCAGCTAGCCCGTCATGGCATCCGATCCACGCGCGACCGGCTGAGTTGCCGAGCTGGCGGTGCGGAGCGACACCAGGAGCATGACCAACGCGGTGCCGCACACGACGGCGAACGCGGCGCGCATCCCCTGCCACTGCGACACCGCGCCGACCGCCACGGCACAGACCATCGACCCGAACCGCTGGCCGAGCAACATCCATCCGAGTCCCGCACCGGCTGACGTGCCCGGCAGCCGAGCGGCGGTGGCGTAGAGCTGGGGGAACACGACCGACAGTCCCAGCCCCCAGATCACCAGTCCGATGATCGCGATGGCGGTCACCGGTGCGATCACCGTGATCGATGCTCCGGCAGCGATCAGGGTCATCGAGCCGGTGAGGAGGCGGCGGTCGCCGACCCGTCCCTGCACGTGGTCGCCACTCAACCGGCCGACGAGCATCGCTCCAGCGCACGCCACGGTGCCCAGGCCGCTGAAGCGGCCAGCGTCGAACACGTCGGTCAGCAGGACCGAGGCCCAATCGTTGGGCGTCACCTCCAGCACGATCGCCCCGATCGCAGCCAGCGCCATCGCAATCATCGCGACGGTCGGGCCTCTTCGGGCGCGCTCGGTTCCGGCGTCGCCGACCAGCATCGACGCAGGGTCGTGTGACGTGTCGGTCGGGATCAGCCACCGTCGCAACGCCAGCACCGTCGCCAGCAGGACGGCACCGACGATGGCGAGATGGACCTGGATGTCGATCTCGGTCGCACGGGCGACCGAGCCGACGACGGCCCCACCGGTGAACCCCAGGCTCCACATGCCGTGGAGGCGGTTCATGATCGGTTGTTGCAGGCGCTCTTGCACCATCACGCCCTGGCTGTTCATCGCGACATCGTTGAAGACATCGAGAGCGCCCAGCAGGGTGAGCAACACCATCAGCAGTGCCGCGCTCGGAGCGGACGCGATGAGCGGCATCCCGGCCGACAGGCACAGGGCGGCGATCGTGAGCATCCGCCGGCTCCCGATGCGCTCGGACAGGCGGCCGACGACGAGGGCTCCGATGATGCCGCCGAGACCACCTCCCAGCAGCGTGACACCCAACCCGGCATTTCCGAGGCCGAGCTCGTCACGGATCTCCGGGATGCGCGGCAGCCAGTTCGAGAAGGTGGCGCCGTTCACGAAGAACATGGCGGCGACGGCCACCGCCGGCCGTCGATCGCTCGCGCTGCCCGATGCTTCGGAAGAACGCAGGCTGTGATCCACGGCATTGCATCCTAGAGAGGAGCCACAGTCAGCTTCTGGACCGATACAGCACTCGCCTGCCATCGGTGGATCCCATGGTCGTGCTCATGCCGGGTTCTGACACAGCGAACGTTCTGGCGTACCTTCACGAGATGACGTCCGGACCGGTCACACTCGAACGCTGCGACGGCGTGCTCATCGCCCACCTCGACGATGGCAAGGCCAATGCCTTGTCGACCACCATGATCACGGCGATCGGGTCGGCCCTCGATCAGGCCGACGGCGACGACTCCGTGTCTGCGCTCGTTCTGCACGGCCGGCCGGGCAAGTTCTGCGCCGGTTTCGACCTCGAGGTCATGCGCGGCGGCGACTTCGGAGCGATCGCGGCGCTGGTGAGCGACGGCGGCTCGCTCGTGCACCGCATCTACGGCAGCTCCGTGCCAGTCGTGGCCGCATGCACCGGTCACGCGTTGGCGGCCGGCGCGCTGCTGCTGCTCGGGTGCGACCTGCGCATCGGTGCCGACGTCGAGTGCAAGATCGGTCTCAACGAGGTCGCGATCGGCATGGTGCTGCCCGACTGGGCGATGACGATCTCGGTCGCGCGCCTCAGCAAGCGCCATCTCCAGCGGGCGGTCGCGACTGCGGAGATCACCAGCAGCGCAGGCGCGGTGGAAGCCGGCTTCCTCGACCGGGTGGTGGCTGAGGCGGACGTGCTCGGGGCGGCCGTGGCTGCCGGCTCGGAGATGGCTGGGCTGAGCCGGCGGGCCTACGCCGGCACGGTGCGGTCGTTGCGCGGAGCCACCCTCGATGTGATGGAGCGCCAGATCGCCGCCGATCGTGCGGCGGGCAACGTCCCCACGGCCTGAGTCCTTGGCGTGCGCCGACGTGGTCGAGGCTGAGATACCGTCGCCCGATGGTGACCACCGCTTCGAAGCACCTCGACATCGCCACAGGTGACGGCACGATGGGCACGTTCGTCGTGCACCCCGACGACGGTCGGCCGCACCCCGTCGTGTTGTTCCTGATGGACGCGCCGGGCAAGCGTCCGCTCCTTCACTCCATGGCGACTCGCCTGGCCGGCAGCGGTTACTACGTGATGCTGTCGAACCTGTACTACCGCACCACGCCTGGGTTCGAGCTCGACTTCGGGAGCAAGGAATCGTTCGCACGGATGCGCGAGCTGATGGGGGCTCTCGGCAATCGGATGGTGGCTCGTGACGCCGGCGCGCTGTTCGCGGCCGCCGACGGTGATCCGGCCGCCCAGCGCGGCGATGCGGGGTGCGTGGGT
Source organism: Actinomycetota bacterium (assembly GCA_043725585.1). Taxonomy (GTDB): domain Bacteria; phylum Actinomycetota; class Acidimicrobiia; order Acidimicrobiales; family Ilumatobacteraceae; genus VFMC01. The sequence continues at coordinate 4,396 of JAYSLK010000157.1, read as the reverse complement.
TACTGCATGAGCGGGCCGTTCGCCCTGTACATCGCCGCCGAGCATTCGGCGCGGGTGCGTGCCGCGGCGTCGTTCTACGGGGTCCGCCTGCACGTCGATGCGCCCGACTCGCCGCACCTTCGGCTTGGCGAGGTGACCGGTGAGCTGTACGTCGGAGCGGCCGAGCACGACGATTACGTGCCGCTCGACATGGTCGACAGGTTCGAAGCGGCGATGCAGCAAGCAGGCGTGCGCGGCCGGGTGGAGCGCTACTGGGGCAACCATCATGGCTTCGCGTTCGACGACCGCCCCGCCTACGACGCTGCCGCGGATGCCCGGCATTGGGACGTGTTGGTCGACCTGTTCGGGCGCACGTTGCAGGGCGCCGACGGCGGACAGTCGACATGAGCGACGACCAGGTCGTGAGGTCGGTACGCGAGGGCGACCACATCGGTGTGGTCGAGCTGTGCCGGCCGCCCGACAACTTCTTCTCGGTCGAGATGGTGGCTCGCGCTGCAGACGCGTTGGAGGCCTTCGATCTCGACGACGATGTTCGCGCAGTGGTGCTGTGTGCCCAGGGCAAACACTTCTCGGCCGGAGCCGACTTCTCCGCACCCGCCGGGGGTGTGGCATCGACGACCGAGGATCTGTACGCAGCTGCGGTCCGGCTGTTCCGCACTCGCAAGCCGATCATCGCTGCGATCCAGGGTGCTGCGATCGGCGGCGGGCTGGGGCTGGCCCTGGCAGCCGATTTCCGGGTGGCAGCACCCGAGGCCAGGTTCAGCGCCAACTTCGCTCGCCTGGGCTTCCACCAGGGATTCGGCCTGTCGGTCACCCTGCCGCGGCTTGTGGGAGAACAGGTGGCTGCCGAGTTGCTCTACACGGGGCGTCGGGTGGGTGGTGACGAGGCGGTTGCGCTCGGCCTGGCCGACCGGCTGGCCCCCCTCGCCTCGGTGCGCAACGCAGCGTTCTCGCTGGCAGCCGACATCGCTGCGTCTGCCCCGCTGGCTGTCGAGTCGATCAGGGCGACGCTCCGGGGTGATCTCGCCGATCGTGTGGCGGCAGCGACCGACCATGAAGCTGCGGAGCAGGCGCGGCTCAGGGCGTCGGCAGACTTCGCAGAGGGCACACGGGCGATGATCCAACGGCGAGCGCCGGAGTTCCGCCGCGCCTGATCGAAGCGTCGAGCGCTTCTGCTCAGCGTTGACCGGGGGTCATGTAGAACCACACCGGGAACTTGCCTCCGGCGTCTCGGATCGCAGCCCTCGCCGCAAGCACGGTGGCGCCCGCTTCGGTCTGCTCGAAGAACCAGTCCTCGACCGCACGACCACCCGGGGTGGGGCCGTCGGCGAGCTCGAGCGCAGCCTCTTCGTAGTACGTGCGGATGTCGTGGCACACCGCCGTGGTGTTGCCGCCGGGGATGCCGGCCTGCGTCCAGTCAGCCCCGTGGGCGATGGCGTGGAACACGCCGAGTGCCGCTGGCACATCGTCGGCATCGACCACGCGCCCGACCGACGAGACGCCGCGTCGGGCGAGTGCACGGTCGTAGGCCTTGCGCAGCCCGCGGGCCTCGTCGACGGCGGGTGGCAGCGACGGATCGAACCGTGGCGGCAGCGTGCATGCGAGCGGAGACTCGTCGGCCTCGATCACCTCCGGGTGGTCGACGAGCACCGGGCCCGATGGTTCGAGGAGGAGTGTGAACGCACGAGCGAGCACGTCGTGCTGGAACGCTGCGTCGGCCGGCCGCCCCAACGGTCGACCGAGCGGGAACTCGCAGTGCAGTGCTCGGGGTGGAGACGTCTTGACGGCCATCTCACGAACCGACGACAGCACGATCGTCGCAATGCCTGCTGCTTCGAACACATGGGCGAGCACACTCACGGTGCGCGTGCACAGCGGTCAAACGGCCGTGAGGATCACCACGTCGACACCATCGGCACGCAAGGCCGCTGCTGCTGCCGGGCCCGTGTCGAGCCGGATCGTCGACACGTCATCGGGTTGGTTGCCCGCGAAGCTCACGTGGCGGGGCGCCACGCCACCGATGACACCTCGATCGGCGAGCTCCTCCAACCGATCGATCGGGTAGACCACGTTGAGATCGATCGCCACCCCGGCTCGGTCGAAGTTCGGGCTCCAGTGGCCGAGCACCAGGTCGCGGCGTTCGCTGTCGATCAGTCGGAAACCGGTGTCGCCGGCGCTGAACGCCTGGTCGCCGGCAACGTAGAGCGCGGCGGAGGTGACGATCGCGACGGTCGACTCGGCGAGTGGCTTCGGGGTCACCCATGCCGGGTGTTCGAACACCGGTGCCGGCAGCGTCGCCGAGTGTGCCCGCATCGCTCGGTCGCCGTTCATCGAACCCCCCTCGTCGGCGCGGCTGGCACCAGCGCCACGCACCGTAGCGCGGCTGTCTTGACGAAACTGCCAACGGTGGTGACAGAACACTCGTGCCCGATCGGCGATGCCCACGTGACCACGCACGGTGGTGAACCCCCCGAAGAGGGGTGCACATGCTGACCATGGGTGGCATCTCGCTCGTCTGCGTTCAGACCAACACTTGACGTGACATCGCGTCGGGCGATGTTCATGATCGGAGCTACTCAGATTGAAGACGGCAGTGATCAAGGCGTTCAGCGGAACTCACGCCCGGCACTACCGCTCCACCACCGAAGGGAAAGCCAATGATCCATCGTATGCCCCACGTGAGCACCGTCACCAAGGTGGTCACGCTCATCGTCACCGTCGCCGCCGTTGCGGCCCCGAAGAAGTGGTGAGGAGGCCAACCATGAAGACCATTCGAACCTCGAACCGAGTCAAGACCGCCGTCGTTGCGGTACAGGCCGTGGCTGCGGTCAGCGCCCTCGTGCTGACGGTCGCCGCCCCGCTCAAGTGGGGCTGATGACGCACTGCTGACAGAATGATCGCGCAGAGATGTGATCGATCGATCGAGATGGGGGCCCTTGGGCCCCCATCTCGACGTTTTCGGACGGTTCGACCTGCTCAAGTTGCCGACCGGATCGGCCGATGATCGTGTGCTGCCATCCTCTCGTGCTCGGAAGACCGAAACGCAACTCCTCATGATCGAACTCGACCAGCAACAACGCAGCAGCGTTCTTCGGCGGACCTCCAAGCTCGGAGTGTTCATCGGTTTCGTGTCGATCGTCAGCGTCGTGATGGGCATCGTGGTCGCCACGACGGCTCCGGGCCCGGTCGTCGACGGGTCGCACTTCGCGACGATGGTCGTCTTGCTCGCGCTGCTGTTCTCGGGCGAGATCCGGACGCTGAAGTGGTTGAGCCTGAACGATGGCGGCGAGGTGACGGCGTCGTGGGCGTTCGCTCTCGCCGTGTTGATCCTGCCTTCTCCGATCGTGGCCGTCATCGGCATGGCGATCGCGAGCGCCTTGGGCGATCTCGCTCACCGCAAATCACCGTTGCGCTTGCTGTTCAACGCGGCGCAGACGAGCCTGTCGCTGAGCTTGGCTGCGCTCGTGATGATCGCGTCGGGCCAGCTGGGAACGATCGGCTCGGATCGACCCCTGTCGGCGCTGTGGTTCGTTTCCGTTGCGTCGGCCGGAGTCGTGATGTTCCTCGCCAACGGCGTGCTGACCTGCGTGGTCATGGCCCTCCACACGCAGAGCTCGGTCGTCGAGATGCTGCGCCATGGTGTGTTCTTGAACCTTGCGAGCGACGGGTCCCTCGTCGCGCTCGCGCCCGTGTTCGTGGTGGTCGCGGATCGCAGCGTGCTCCTGCTTCCCCTCGTGGTGGCCGTTGCACTTTTCGTCCACCGAAACACTCGGAACGCGCTCGCCAGTGAGCACGCCGCAAATCACGATGTGCTGACCGAGCTGTGGAACCGCCGCGCGTTCAGCGTGAAGCTCGCCGAGACGCTCGAGCGTCGCAGCCCGACCGAACCATGTGGGCTCGTCCTGATCGATCTCGATGACTTCAAGGACATCAACGACCGCCTCGGACACCACGTCGGCGACTCGGTGTTGACCGAAGTCGGTGCCCGGCTGCGAGCGCTGCATCGTCCCGGTCAGGTGATCGCCAGGTTGGGCGGCGATGAGTTCGCGATCTTCGACACGCGGACCATCGACGCAAGCAGCTTGCTCGAGTGGGCAGAGGATCTGCGAGCGTCGCTCGAACGGCCGTTCGTGGGGGCTGGATTCCCTGTCGCATCGGCGGCGAGCATCGGCGTCGCCATGTGGCCGGCACACGGCCGCGATGACGCGTCGATCTTCCAAGCGGCCGATCTCGCCATGTACGCCGCGAAGCAGACCGGGAACGCAGTCCACGTGTACAAGGATGCGAGCGTCGGTGGTTCGACGGGGCGCCTCGATCTCCTCACCGAGCTCGAGACTGCGATCGAACGATCCGAGCTCGAGATGTGGTTCCAGCCACAGATCGACCTGTCGACGGG
>JAYSLK010000156.1:0-1936 GCA_043725585.1 Actinomycetota bacterium | reverse complement strand
GCAATCCTCTGGGATACGGGCCACCAGGCCTACGTCCACAAGATCGTCACCGGTCGACAGGCAGGATTCGAGACGCTCCGACAGGCCAACGGCCTCTCGGGGTATCCGAACCGCGAGGAGAGCAACCACGACATCATCGAGAACAGCCATGCCAGCACGGTCCTGTCGTATGCGTACGGCCTCGCCGTGGCGCGCGATGCCGGCACCGATCCGCACCGCCACATCGTTGCGGTCATCGGCGACGGGGCGATGACAGGTGGCATGGCGTACGAGGCGCTGAACAACCTCGGCCATTCGGGTCAGCGGGTGATCATCGTGCTGAACGACAACGGACGTTCGTACGCCCCGACCATCTCGAACCTCACCGCGACGATGCCGACGCCGATCGAGTTGGCGATGGCCGATCATCCGAGCCTGCCGTCGCGGGTGACCGACAAGCTCGCCCATGCGCTCACCAGCATCCGTCTCAACCCGGTGTACGTCCGTCGCCAGCGTCGCCTCGAACAGTTCCTCCAGAACCTGCCGTACGTCGGCCCGCAGGCCGAAAAGGGTGTGGAAGCGTTCAAGGCCGCCGTGCGCGAGTTCTTACAGCCTCCGTCGTTCTTCGAAGCGCTCGGCGTTCGTTACGTCGGCCCCGTCGACGGCCACTCCTTGGAGGACCTCGAGGTCAGCCTGCGCAACGCGGTCGAACTGTCTGCCGAAGGCCCGATCGTGGTGCACGTGCTCACCCAGAAAGGCCGCGGCTACCCGCCGGCGGAAGACGACGACGAGAAGAACCTGCACGATGCACCGGTGTTCGATCCCGCGATCGGACCTCCGCCGGCCATGCCCACGGGCTACACCCAGGCCTTCGCCGACGCGATCATCAAGGAAGCCGAAGCCGACACGCGGGTGGTGGCGATCACGGCCGCGATGCCCGGACCCACCGGGCTGCTGCCGTTCCAGGCGCGCTTCCCCGACCGCTTCTTCGACGTCGGCATCGCCGAGCAGCACGCGGTCACCGGCGCGGCGGGGATGGCGATGGGTGGTCTGCGCCCGTTCGTCGCGATCTACTCCACCTTCCTCAATCGGGCGTGGGACCAAGTGGTCTACGACGTGGCGATGCACCGCCTCCCGGTCGTGTTCTGCCTGGACCGTGCGGGGATCACCGGCCCCGATGGCGCGAGTCATCACGGTGTGTACGACATGGCGATGCTGGCCAAGGTGCCGGGGATGCGTGTGCTCGCACCCTCCAGTGCCGAAGACCTCCAAGTGATGATGCACGACGCGATCGCTCTGGCCGACGAAGGCCCGGTGACCATCCGCTATCCGCGCGGCACCGCCGTACACGTGGGCGAACACGAGGTCGGCGTCGGGATACGCGCTCGTCAGGTGCGCGCCGGCAACGGCTCGGTCGCGATCCTCGCGATCGGCAAGATGGTCGGCATCGCCCAGAAGGCCGCCGCCCGGTTGGCCGAGAGCGGGATCGAGACCACGATCTGGGACGTTCGCTGCTGTGCTCCGCTCGACCCCGACATGATCGCCGACGCAGCCCAGCATCGAGGGGTCGTCACGGTCGAAGACGGCATTCGTGATGGCGGGATCGGCATGACGATCGCCGATCAGGTCCATGCGATCCGATGCGAGACTACCGTTCGAACGCTCGGCATCCCGGCGAAGTTCATCCCTCAGGGTGATGCCGCGAAGATCCTCGCCGCGATCGGTCTCGACGCCGGCGGCATCGCCGCTGCCGTTCGCGAGTTGCTCTGAGCGGACCGGCCCGAGCTGGCTGACCCGGGTCCCAGGCTGACCCGGGCGGCAGATCGTTCGGCCGGTCGTCCTGCCGCGGCCCGGTCGGCGTGCGTAACCTCGGACCGATGGATGACTCCTCGTACCGCCGATTGCTGATCGATCGGCGCGACCACGGCGTGGTGCTGCTGACGCTGTCGAACCCCGG
>JAYSLK010000155.1:0-11895 GCA_043725585.1 Actinomycetota bacterium | reverse complement strand
TGCGTCTTCGAACAGGCAGAACGGGGTGCCGTCGACATCGAGGAGCGCCGTCGCACCTGGGCAAACCGGCGCGGTGTCGTGGCGGGTCGCGCCGAGCGCAACGAGGTGTTCGAGCGCTGTCGACCGGCTCGTTCCGGCGACGGGGGCGATGTGGAAGTGGAACCGCTCGACCCCGAGTCTGGGCATGAGCGGCGGTCCGCTCCAGGTGATCTTCGGTCCGGTTCCGTCGGGCGCCTGGACTGCAGTTTCCTCATCCTGATCCCAGACCAGAGGCCACTGGAGCGCGGCGCTCCAGAAACGGCCGAGTGCGTGGGTGCCGTCGCAGTTCACCGCGCCGAGCCGTGGGCAGCCGGCCAGGAAGCGGCTGTTCGGATCGATGACGCAGAACTCGTTGCCTTCCGGGTCGGCGAGCACGACGTGGGTGTCGGCCGGGTCCTGACCGATGTCGATGTGTGTCGCACCCAGGTCGAGGAGCTCCGCCACGGAGGTGGTCTGATCATCGGGCGTCGTGGTTGTGAGATCGAGGTGGATCCGGTTCTGACCGACCTTCACAGCGGTCGTCGGTCGGATGAGCAGGCGGAAGCTGGTGGCATCGGTCGGCACGAGGTCGACGGCACCTCGATCGGCATCGCGTGGTGTCCAGCGCAGTGCGTGCGCCCAGAACCGGGCCAGCTCGTCGGGTGCTCCCGCCTGCAACGCGAGCGCAATGAGCCGTGACGTCATCGGACACCCTGGACGGACGCGGGCGTGGTCATGAGCACCATGCTGTCATCACGTGACCTCCGACCATGTTCAGGCTCGCTGCGACACGAGTGAAATGATCGTAGGCGACGAGCTGCTGCCTCGCCCCGGTCGCAATCGGTGTTCGACTCTGGTGAGCGATGCCCGCATCATCTGCGGGTGTGGCTCACGGAATCAACGGGCGGAGGTAGTCGAGCCAGCGGCTGACGGTCGGTTCGTCGAACAACGCGCCGTGTACCTTCTCGTCGAGGGTGAACGTCTCGAGGTTCGGACCGAGCAACGATCGCCAGCTGTCACTGCGCTCGCCTTCCTCCAGGAAGACCGCTGCGACGCGGCCGTCGTAGGGCCTGGCAACGTACGACTTGGCCAGGCGCAACGACGTGTACCAGTACGCCGGCCACCGATCGCGCGGCACGAGCCGCGCCGAGATCGAGCTGGGGTGCCTGCCGTGCAGATGGACCGCGTGATAGTTGAGCCACTGCCAGATCGGGACGCGACCTCCGAGGTTCATCAGGTTCACGAACACGCGCTTGGTAACGTCGCGAGTCGGGCGGCGTGTGGCGCCGCTGCTGCGAAGGCCCGACAAGTACGTCGTGGTACGAGTGAGCAGCGGGGGACGGACGTCGATCGCGAGCGGACCGGCGACGGTGAGGTACGGCTCGGTCGCATCAAGGAGGAACAACAGCTCGACCTCGTCGCCTCGTGAACGCAGCATCTGGGCGAGTTCGTACGCCACGATGCCGCCAAAGGAGAACCCGCCGAGTCGGTACGGACCATGCGGTTGGATCGCCAGGATCGCGTCGAGTTGCTTGCGAGCGAGCTCGTCCACCGACTTCGCTTGGATGAACCCCTTGCCCTGTGCCCACTGCGACACCGCGTACAGCGGGCAGTCGGCTCGCCACATGCCTCTCCGAGCGAGTTTGAGATCGACGCCACAAAAGAAGAACGGGGTACCAGCGCCCTCCGCAAGAAGGAAGATGTAGTCGCTCGCCCACTCGCCCGACGGCTTCCCCGCGTCGTCGATCCGAGCGTCGTCGATCCGAGCGTCGTCGATCCGAGCGGCGAGTCCTCGGAGCGTCGGGGCTTCGAACACCACACGGATCGGCAGGGAGACCCCGAACGTCTCCTCCACGTCGAGCATCATCGTGACCGCCGCGAGGGAGTCACCGCCGATGGTGAAGAAGTGGTCGTCGGGTCCGACATTCTGGGTGCCGAGCGTTCTTTGCCAGATGACGATCAGCTTGCGCTCGGTGGCGTCGAGCCGTGTGGTCGGTGCGCGTTTGCCGGTGGCGCCATCAGCAATCGCACCCGTGCCCGCCCGGTCGTGGTCGAGGGCGCGGATCGCGACTCGGTCGATCTTGCCGCTCGGCGAGCGCGGCAGCGCGTCGCAGAAGACGAATCGCGACGGGATCATCGGGCCCGGCAGCGTGTCGGCCAGCGCATCGTGCAGGTGGCGAGGCGTGAGCCGTACACCGGGCTCGACCACGATGGCGGCGACGATCGACCGGCCACCGGTCGAGCTCTCGAACCACGTGGCTGCCGCCGCGCGGACGCCGGGCACGGCCACGATCGCCGACTCGACCTCCATCGGTTCGATCCGCACTCCGCGCACCTTGATCTGATCGTCGTTGCGTCCGAAGTAGTGCAGCACACCGGCGGCGTCGCGCACCACCGCGTCGCCTGTTCGAAACCAACGGAGCCCGCTTCGAAACACGAAGCGGTCGTCGGTGAGTGTCGGGTTGTTGCGATAGCCACGGGCGAGCGCGACCCCGCCGAGCCAGAGCTCACCTTGCTCACCATTGGGCACCGCGCTCCCATCTTGGTCGACGACGATCACCTGCACGTTGTCGACGGCGACGCCGATCGGAGCAGAGACCGTCGACGCGAGCATCGCTCCGGCAGGAAGAGCGGGAGCGGCCGTTTGGCCGGTCAATCGATGAGCCGTCGCCCAGACCGTCGCCTCGGTGGGGCCGTAGAGGTTCCACGCCTCGTCGGCGATGCCCGCGAGACGTTCGGCGACCGACGGGGCGATTGCCTCGCCTGTCGAGATGGCAACACGCAGCCGGGGGAAGTCCGGCACCGCTGCCAGCATCGTCGACCACACGGTGGGGCCGGTCTGCGCCACTGTGACACCGAAGTCGCGGATGTCCGCGGCGAACGTGACGGGATCGCGCAGCAATGCTCGATCGCGCAGCAGCAGACTGCCGCCGGTGATGAGTGGCACGAACAGCTCGGCGACGGAGATGTCGAACCCGATCGTCGAGACCGCCAGGTATCGATCCGATGGTCCGAACCCCAACAGGTCTCGTGCTGCCTCGAGCAGGTTCACCACCGATCGGTGCTCGACTTCGACGCCTTTCGGCGCACCGGTGCTGCCCGAGGTGAACAGCACATACGCCAGGCGATCGCCGCTCGGCGCAACGTCTGCACTTGCGCTTGCATCTGCACGTTTACTTGCATCTGCATCTGCATCTGCATCTGCATCCGCGTCGTCGGCGCTGTCGATGTCGGCGCTGTCGATGTCGATGTCGAGGCTGTCGATGTCGAGGCTGTCGATGTCGAGTCGGCCCCCTTCGCCAGCGGCGTTGTGCAGCACCCTCAGCAGCACACCCGTACCGACGACCAGCTCGCAGCCCGCAGCGCGGATCATGTGTGCTTGCCGTGCCGGCGGATCGTCGAGATCGAGCGGCACGTAGCACGCGCCGACCTTCCACACGGCGAGCAACGTCGCCACCAGGTCGGCGTCGCGACGCACGAGCACCGCCACCGGCGCTTCCGGCGACAGGCCACGGCCGGTCAGAACCCGGGCGATTCGATCGGTGCGGCGCATCAGTTCGCGGTAGGTGACCGGCCTGCGATCGACGATCGCCACCGAGTCGGGTCGCCGTCGCGCCTGCGCCGCCACGAGGGAGTAGGTGTTCGAGTTGGTCAACGTTGCTCCAGTCCGACCGACAGCAGCCGTGAAGGTTCCCAGTGGTACGGCCCGCGTCGCGGCGGCCCATCGGCGAGAAGCGTCGGCCGGAACGCGCTCAGCGATCGGACGAACGTCGTACCGATGTGCATCGTCAGCGCGCCGAACGGGCACTGATGATGGTCGAGGCCGAACGGTGCGTAGTGGTCGCTCGCGGGGCTAGTCGCGACGAAACGCTCGGGTGTGAACGAGAACGGCTCGGTGAACACCTCCGGATCGTGATGGCTCTCCCACATGCACAGGCGGATCGGCATCCCCGCGGGGAGGCGGAACCCCTCGAACACCACATCTTCTGTGAGGCGTCGCTCGAGCCGCTCGCTCTGGTCGGCACGGAGCACCTCGAGCACGAGCGCCTCCTCGAGCGCGCGGTCACCCGGGCGTGGCTCGTTGCGTGCGATCGCGTCGCACAGCGCGGGATCGGACGCGGTGTAGCGCGACAGCCAGCGGAGGAAGTTCTGAATGTCGGAACGACCCATCTCGACCATGTAGATGAGGTTGCCGAGCATCGTGTCGTCGAGATCACCGTTGTCGGCGATCGTCGCCAACAGACATGTCGGGGACATCTCGGATCGGCCGTCGTGCAGTGCCACCAGCTCGGCGCGCAGGTCGCTGGACAGCCGATCGAACGCGTCGTGCTGTCGTTGTTGCGGGTGCCACACGAGTCCGTGCGGTCCGAGGTCGCGGAAGCCATCGACGAGCGAGGCGTGTAGCGCGCTGCCGGCGGACGCACCGAAGAAGGTGCGCACCAGCATCCCGGTGGCGATCGTCGACATGGTCGCCGTCCACGTCTCTGGGCGGTGCCGATCGTCCACCGCTTCCGCCGCGTTGCGGCGGAGCTCGTTGGTGGCGAGCGCCTCGAACTCGTCGAGTGAGACGTCGCTGTCGGCCGTGCGGACCGCTCGAACCAGCCAACGTCGGTAGTCGAGGTGCACCTCGCCGTGCATCGCGCGGAGGAATCCGCCAGGGAACAGACCCGTCAGGTCGAGGGTTCCCACCTCGAGCGAGCCAGCATGGTCCTTGAGAAAGCGGCGGCATCGGGCGAGGCCGACGACGCATACCGTCGGTTCGTCGCGGATCAATCCCTTGAACACTGGTCCCAACTGGTCTGCGCGCTGCACCAGCACCGACCGGTCGGTCTTCTCGAGCACGTCGAGCGGTTCGAGATCGCCGGGCGGGAGCCCGTCGTCGGCCTCGTCGCCCGCTCCACGATGGCCGTGGCCGCGTCGTCGCTCGACGATCGTGCCCGCGCTGCGCCGCAACGACGCGAACCTGTTGCCACGGGAGCTCATCAGACGATGGTAGGGCAGTGGCCGCTGGCCGCCACATGGGCCATCCAGCTCATCCAACGCAGCGGATCGTTTCCTCTGGATGGAGTCGCCCGGTGTGGGCCGAGCGGTTCGATCGAAAGCGCCTTCGAACAGCTGGGTTCGTTCCGGCGGTTCGCCTCGGGTCGTTGCCGAGCCGTGAGCGGCACCCGCACATGTTGCGGGTCTGGTTCACGGGCGACTGGGGCTAAGGTCCGGCGGGTGCCGAGGATCACGTTCACCTCGAACTTGCGCCGCCACGTCGAGTGCCCGTCTGCCGAGGTGAACGGCTCGACCGTCGCCGAGTGCCTGGCCGCGTACTTCACCGTGCGACCGCAGGTGCGGACGTACGTGCTCGACGACCAAGCGCGCGTGCGTCGCCATGTGGTCGTGTTCGTCGGCGGCGAACAGCTGCGCGACCCCGGCACGCAATCGGACCCCGTGGAAGCCGGCACCGAGATCACGGTGATGCAGGCCCTGTCTGGAGGATGAACATGTCGTTGTCGGGTGGTACATCGTTGTTGGTCGGCACGAGGAAAGGGCTGTTCACGTTCGATCGCAGTGTCGGCGGTTGGGAGATCACCGACGTGTCGTTCCTCGGCGAGCCGGTCACCGCGGCGGTCGTCGGCCACGACGGCAGCGAGTACGCCGCGCTCGGCACCGGCCACTTCGGGTCCCACATCTGGCGCCGGCCACCGAGCGGCACGTGGTCCGAGGTCGGTGCACCCGCCTACCCACCGCGGCCCGCCGATGCGTTGGACGTGTCACCGATGACGCAGGAGCCGTGGCCGTGGACGGTGCAGCTGCTGTGGACACTGGAGGCCGGCCCGGTCGAACGGCCCGACGAGTTGTGGTGCGGCACCATTCCCGGCGGCCTGTTCCGCTCCCATGACCGTGGTGATTCCTGGGAGCTGATCCGCTCGCTGTGGGACATGCCCGAGCGCACGCAGTGGTTCGGTGGCGGCTACGACTTCCCTGGCATCCACACCATCTCGTTCGACCCCCGCTCGCCCGACACCGTGCTCGTGGCCATCTCATGTGGCGGTGCGTGGATCTCAGATGACGCCGGCGCCACTTGGTCTGCGACTCACGGCATGCGAAACGAGTACATGCCGCCCGGCGAGGAGTACACCACCATCGTGCAGGATCCGCATCGGATCGCGCGCTGTGCTGCGCACCCCGACATCGTCTGGAACCAGCACCACAACGGGGTGTTCCGCTCCGTCGACGGTGGCCGGAACTGGACCGAGATCACCGAACGGCCACCAGCGGTGTTCGGCTTCGCCGTTGCTGCCCACCCGACGAACCCTGACGTCGCCTGGTTCGTGCCGGCGGTGAAGGACGAGCTGCGAGTGCCGGTGGATGGGCGCCTCGTCGTCAGCCGTACCCGCGACGGGGGCAGATCGTTCGACGTGCTCGGCGACGGGCTGCCCGACGTGCACGCCTACGACCTGATCTACCGCCATGCCCTCGACGTCGACGAAACCGGCGAGGTGTTGGCGATGGGCTCGACCACCGGGTCGCTGTGGATCAGCGAGGATGCAGGGGATCGCTGGAGCACGGTGGCACCGAACCTGCCACCCATCCACTGCACCCGCTTCGCGCCCTCCAGGCTGCTCGCCGGCACGCGGTAGACGCGCCGCCGGCGCGGCGATCGGGAACAGGAAATCGACCGCGTCAGGCGGCAGTCAGGACATGTTCGTCACACTGGCACTCGTGAACAAACGAACCATCATCACCACCATCGGTGCCATCGGCATCGCCGCCACCATCGGCATCACTGCAGTGGCTGCCGCCTCGACCAAGGGAGACGACACCGAACTGCCCATCACCGGTTCCGCTCTCACCCGCGCCAGCGAAGCGGCGCTCGACCACACCGGCCAAGGCCGGGTCACCGACACAGAGGTCGGCGACGAAGACAGCTACTACGAGGTCGAGGTCACGCTCGACGACGGCCGAGAGGTCGACGTCCAACTCGACGAAGCGTTCACGGTCGTGAGCGTCGCCGAGGACGTCGAGAGCGAAGCGGGCGACGACTGATGCGCCCGACCGCATCTCCGCTCTGGCCGTCGCAGTCGGGTTGACCGCGACGGCCTGCGGTGGCTCCACCCCGAACACAACGTCGCCCACCACACCCTCGGTGCACAGCACAGGGCAACCGAACCCGTGATGCTCGGACGGATCGTGGGAGGCAGGCGTCGGAGGCGCGCTGCCCTGGATCGTCATGCAGGCGGCACCGAAGGTGACCGGCGTGTACTTTCGATGCATGCCCACCGTCGATGTCCTCGGCCACCCCACCTGGTACACAGTTCGAGGAGCTGGTGACGAGACCGTGCTGTTGCTGCACGGCGGGCTGTCGAACAGCGATGCGCTGCTCGACAGCATCGGCGGACCACTCGGTGAGACCCGACGAGTGGCGGCGTTCGACCGCCGTGGGCACGGCAGGACCGCCGACACCCCGGAAGCGTTCCACTACGAGTCGATGGTCGACGAGACGATCGCCTTCGTCGACCACATCGGAGGCCCTGTTCACATCGTCGGCTGGAGCGACGGCGGCATCGTCGGTCTGCTCCTCGCGCTCCGCCGGCCAGAGCTCGTCGGACGGCTCGTGGCGATCGGCGCGAACTACCACTGGAACGTCCTGCCCGACCTTCCCTTCGCTGCAGTGGCTGACGACGGCGGCGGCGTGGACGAAACTCCAGAGGCAGCATCCGACGACAGCGGCCTCGTTGCGGCGATGGCCGCTTCGTATGCCGAGCGCTCGCCCGACGGACCCGACCACTTCGCCGTCGTCGCAGCGAAGGGATTCCGCCTGTTCGGTGTCGAGCCCGAGCTGACCCTCGCGGATCTTGCGAGGGTGTCGGTTCCCGTGCTGGTCATGGCCGGCGACGACGATCTCATCCCGCTGAGCCACACCGCTGCGTTCTTCGCCGGGTTGCCGGAGGCTCAGCTCGCGATCGTGCCTGGAGCTTCACACGGCGTGCCGATGGAGCACCCGCTGGAGGTCGTCGGTCTCATCGAGCGCTTCCTGACCTCCGACGTCCCGCCCGCGACGATGATGCCCAACGTGCGCGCCTGAAGGGCCGAGCGTCGCCCGGCATCGACTCCTCGCGAACTCGAGGTGCCGATCGCCGGCACCGGACTCGCGCCGTCGCTCGGTCCATGTGGTGCTCACTCGGTCGCGAGTGCGTAGACGAAGGCGATCACGACCCCATCGACCGTGTCGACCTCGACCGGAGTTCGCCGGAAGGCGGGGCCCTCGAAGAGATCCAAGCGACTCCAGTGCTCAGGGAGGTCATCCGACTCGAACACCTGGACGGCGACGACGTCGGGCTGTTCGGCGCCGTCGACCACGATGCCCGTGTACCCCATCCACGCACCCCATTCCGCCGCGGCCAGACGCCCGCGAACGGCTCCGTCGAACCACCTGCCCTGTAGGCCGGCGAGCTGGTGATGGTTCGGCCGACCGGGCGCAAGCGTGCCGTAGACGGCCAGCCTGGTGTCAGCATCGAGAGGGTCGTTCATGGTGATCTTGCCCACAGCCTTCGATCGGGCGCGATGCGATCGTAGGTGGGCGGTCGCCGGGCTTGGAACGCGGCACAGAGGGAGCAGGTTCAGCGAGCCGGTTTGCGTACAGTGGGCCGTCGTCCCACGAGAGGTGCAGCGATGAACGGTTCGAACCAGACGATCACAGCCGATTACCTCGTGATCGGCGCCGGCGCGATGGGCATGGCGTTCACCGACGTGATCCTCGCCCAGACCGATGCCACCGTGGTGATGGTCGATCGCCACGCCAAGCCCGGCGGTCATTGGAACGATGCGTATCCGTTCGTGCGCCTGCATCAGCCCTCGGCGTTCTACGGGGTCAACTCGCTCCCGCTCGGTACCGAGCGGAAGGACACGCACGGCACGAACGCCGGCCTGTACGAACTGGCCTCGGGCGCCGAGGTGCTGGCCTACTTCGATCATGTGATGCACCGCCAGTTCCTGCCGTCGAGTCGCGTGCAGTACTTCCCGATGTGCGACTACGTGGGCAGCGAAGGTTCGGGGTCGGGCATCGTCGGCCGCTTCGTGTCGCTGGTGTCGGGGGAGACGTTCGAGGTAGCCGTCACCACCAAGATCGTCGACGCGACGTACATGAACGTCTCGGTGCCGTCGGTCCGCCCGCCCGCGTACGAAGTGGCCGACGAGGTGACGTGCCGTCCGCTGAACGACCTGCCGCGGATCGAGCGTCCCGCAGACGGCTACGTGGTCGTCGGCGCTGGCAAGACCGGGGCCGACGCGTGTCTCTGGCTGCTGGGCAACGGTGTCGATCCCAACCTCATCTCGTGGATCATGCCCCGCGACTCGTGGTACCTCGACCGGGCGCAGATCCAACCCGGTGACTTCTTCGAGGTGACGGCCCGCTGCTTCATCGACCAGTTCCGCCACACCGCCCAGTCGACGTCGATCGACGATCTGTTCGACCGGCTGGAGGGTGCCGGCCTGCTACTGCGGCTCGACACCTCGGTGAAGCCCACGATGTACCGCTGCTCGACGGTGACCAAGGCCGAGCTCGAACAGCTCCGGCGGATCACCAAGGTGATCAGGATGGGTCGGGTGCAGCGGATCGAGGCGGATCGCATCGTGCTCGACGGGGGAGCGATCCCGACCACGCCGGCGACAGCGCACATCGACTGCACCGCCGACGGGCTGGAACGCCGTCCGCCCAAGCCCGTGTTCCAGGAGGGGTTGCTGACGTTGCAGACCGTGCGGCACTGCCAGCAGGTGTTCAGTGCGGCGTTCATCGGCCACGTCGAGACCGCGTACCCCGACGACGACGCCAAGAACCATCTGTGCGGCGTGGTGCCGCACCCCGACAGCGACACCGACTGGCTGCGCACCTCCCGCGGCAACGCGTCGAACTCCGCACGTTGGAACGCCGACCGTGCACTGCAGGCGTGGTTGGCGGGCGCGCGCCTCGACGGATTCAGCAGCACCGAACCACCGAGTGACGAGCTGGTCGCCGTGGCGATGGACGCCATCCAGTACGCCGAGCCCGCGCTCGCCAAGCTCGATCAGTACCTCGCCGAGTTGGATGGCGAGCCCTCCTCCCAGCAAGGGTAGAACGGAGAACGTTGCTCGTCGGGCAGCCCTTCGAATCGGGCACCGTGACGATCGATGGACAGCCAACGTGGTCGTCAGAGTGCCAGGGTGACCGACTGGCCGTGGGTGAACTCGATCGGTCCGCTCGTTCCGAACACGGTGACCCGCCGGTGGCCCATCACGGTCCATTCGGTCAGACCGCCGACCAACGCAGTGTCCTCGTCGATCCCGACGAGGTGCGAGCCCGGCCGTAGCTGCGCCTGAGCCTGGCCGACCAAGCCCGGGTTCCACTGCGTCATGCGGTCGAAGTGTGGGATGACCGAGAGGTGCCGGACCAGGTTGGTGGCCGGCTCGCTCTCCATCGGCCGACCGCCGCGGATGTCGGGTGCGCTCGCCGTGAGCGCAATCGCCCCGGCGCTGCACCCGGCGAGTGCCGCACCGCCTTGCCATGCCCGCACGATCGCGTCCCACACGATCGAGTTCCGCAACGACCTGGCGATGTGGCGAGGGTTCCCGCCGGACAGGTAGATCAGCCCGACGTCGTCGATCAGCGCAGCAAGGTCCGGACGGTTCGCGTCGCCTGCATCGAGCACGGGAACGGCAATCGGCTCGATGCCCATGGCGGTGTAGTGGTCGGTACCCAGTTTGAGCCAACGGCTCACCGACGCAGGTCCCTCCTCGCCGGCTGCGGTCGGAAGGAACGCCGCACGCGGGCGTCGACCTGCCAGGAGCCATCGATCGACGTCGACCATCTGCGGCAGGAACTCGCCGCTCCCCACGAGTGCGATCGGCCCAGGGCTCACGGTCATCGGATCTGACATCGGGCCATGGTGGTGGACGCGGTCGGATCACGTCCACCCCTTCACAGGTAACGGTGGCGTTGACCGGGCCGAGATCGACCTCACGCCGGTCACCTGGGGCGAGATGCACACCTCGCTCGACCTCCACGACGACCAAGGGCCGGTGCTCGTCACGATCACCTGGACCGTCGACCCCGCAGACGTCGAGGAGTTCACCGCAGCGATGACGGTGGTACGTCGTCAGCGACGCCGTGACGGTGCGATCACGTGGGGGCTGTACGAAGACGCCGATCGACCAGGCCACCTGACCGAGTCGTTCGTCGTCGCCACATGGGCCGAACAAGAGCGACAACACGAGCGACCCATCGCGGCCGATCTGGCCGCTCAAGAGGGCGCTCGCCGGTTCCTCGTGGCAGACCACACCCCGCAGGTGCAGCATCAGATCGGCCGGCACGCATCGAGTGCCCGGCACCGCAGGTAGCGGCGAAGCAGCGAGGTTCCACCTTCGGTGGGACCGGTGGTGGGAAACGCGTCCGGTCGTTCGCAGATCAGGCGACGCCGGACTGATTCACTTCGTCGTCGGCCGGTCGAATCGTCTGATGCTGGACGAGTCGGGTGCGAGCCCCGATGGGTGCGGTGACCGTGAAGCCGCCGATGTGGCGGTCTTCTTCGCTCTCCGCGCCCCAGAACCCGTACTCGCGGTGCTGGCGGGCGTACTGCCTGCATTCACCTTGCACCACGCACACGGTGCACAGACGCAGGGCCTTGGCTTCTCGGCGAGCCCGTTCCTGTGGCCGCTCGGAGCGACGGCCGAAGAACAGGTGCAGCTGTCCCTTGCAGATGGCGAACTCTCGCCAGGCGGTGGAGGTATCGAGCGTCTCATCGAGCGTCTCATGGAGCATCTCGGCGGCGGACATCGGGCAGTTCCTTTCGTTCGTGTTGACGTGCGGGTCGGCGTGGGAGGACCGACCGTCGCCCCGGCACCGTGGGGGGG
>JAYSLK010000154.1:0-1721 GCA_043725585.1 Actinomycetota bacterium | reverse complement strand
TCCCAGCGCAGCGATGTCGATCCGTCGGTGAGGCGCCAGCGCCACGGCATCGATGAACACCCGAGCACCGACCGCGTGAGCGGCATCGATGATCGGCTTGAGATCGGGTGCCGTGCCGAGCAGGTTCGATGCTCCAGGAAGGGTGACCCACCGTGTGCGCTCGTCGATCAGGTCGATCACCAGCTCGGGAGGCAACGTGCCGGTCGCCGTGTCGAACGGTGCGAGCACGTGCTCGGCGCCGGCAGCCTGGCAGGCGTAGAGCCACGGAGACACGTTCGCCTCGTGGTCGAGGCGGGTGCCCACCACGCGATCGGCCGGGCCGAGCGTGGCCGACACGGCGCGGGTGAACGCGAAGGTGAGCGTCGTCATGTTCGCGCCGAAGCACACTCCCGTCGGGTCGGCGGAGAAGAGCTGCCCGACCATTGCCCTTGCTCGGTGCAACAGGTCATCGGAGATCTGGGAGGCCTCGAACCAGCCACCCCCGCATGCCATGGTGGTGCTGCGCATCCAGGCGGACGCGGCTTCGATCGCAACGTCGACCATCTGGGTTCCCGCGGGTGCGTCGAAACGCGACCACCCGTCGGCGACGCCCGGGAAACGATGGCGGATCGAGGTGTGTGTCATGACGCTTCCGATCGACGAAGACGTTGGATCATGGCTGGGTGCCATGCGAGGACATGAGCGCGACGGGTCTACCGATCACCGCAGATCGGCGGCAGGCCGAGGGCATCGGAGGTGTGGCTCAGCGAGGCTTGCCGGCGGCCCGGGCGAGGCGTTTGGCCGTACGGCCAAACGGCTCGATTTGGCGAGCATCCAGGTCGCCGACTTCGACGCCATTGTTGAACAGCACCCGATATCGCAGCCAGTTGAAGCCGTTCGCCAGCAGCACCTTGCCCTCGGTGCCCAGCGGCACACCGGGGACGTCGGACGTCGTGCGAACCTTGTCGTTGGCGCGGAGTTCGAGCTGATCTGCGTGGGGCTTGGCCAGCGCGTGAGGCTTCCAGGTCGGCATAGGCCACCAGTCTGCCCGATGAGACGTGGCGACCACGCACTCCGTTCGCAGACGAGTTCGCACGCGGGCGCCACACCGTGTCGAGCGGCGGGAACGCAGTTCGAATGGCCGGGAACCGGCCGACACGTGGATAGGCTCCGAGACCTGTGAAAAGCACGCTGGAAAACCTCGAAGAAGCCCCTGGCAAGCGCCTCGTCAAGCTCTCCCTCACCGTCGAGGAGGCCGAGTTCGACCGAGACATCGACCAGGCGTTTCGCAAGATCGCCACCGAGGTCCGCCTGCCGGGGTTCCGCAACGGCAAGGCCCCGCGCAAGGTGCTCGAGGCACGAATCGGCATCGGTCCCGCCCGCGAGCAGGCCCTGCGTGATGCGATCCCGGTCTACTTGGCGAGCGCGGTGCGCGAGCACGACATCGACCTGATCGCCACCCCGCAGGTCGCGATCACGGGAGGCGAGGAAACCGGTCCGGTCAGTTTCGACGCCACCTGCGAGGTGCGCCCCGAGATCACCGTCCCCGGCTATGGAGGCCTCCGTGTCGAGCTGTCCTCACCCGTCGCTTCCGACGAAGACATCGACCAGGCGGTGCGAGCCGAGCTCCGCCGTCATGGCTCGCTCGTCGACGTCGACCGGGAGGTCCAGTCCGGCGATCACGTCACCCTGTCGCTGAACGGCACCCGCGACGGCGAACCGGTCGTCGGTCTCACCACCGA
>JAYSLK010000153.1:0-4309 GCA_043725585.1 Actinomycetota bacterium | reverse complement strand
CGCACGTACTCCGGGTTGTCGGCGAAGAAGTCGAAGCCGGCTTCGAGCACGAACTCCACCTTGTCGAACCCGCGGGTGGCAGCACCGATCGATGCTGCGAGGCGCTCGAACCAGTCGCTGAGCAGGCGTTCGAAGACCTCGCCGTAGAGCACCTCCTTGGACGGGAAGTGATGCAAGAGGCTCTGCCGCCGAATCCCGACCGCTGCAGCGATGTCGTTCAGGGACGTGCCGTCGTAGCCGGTGTCGGCAAAGCACTGGATCGCCTCGATCACGATCTGATCTCGAGTCGACGGGTGCTCTCCCGCATTGTCGACCATGTCGCGCAGCATAGTCACGACCCACCTCTGCCCTCTCCGCCGCCTTCGTCGGCGGTCGGGTTTGCTGGTTCGAGTGGTACGTTGCCGCCATGCTGCGCTCGTTGGCTGCACCTCGACCTCAGCGGACTGGATGTCAGCGGACTGGATGTCAGCGGACTGATTTTGCTGGGTGTCGCAGACACCTCGCGCCACGTCGCCGACGGGCGGCGTGAGCCGTGCAGCGGTTCGCGGCGAGTCGGGTGCTCACCTCCCACGGCTTCGTCCACAACGCCGTCGTGGTGGTGGACGCCGGAGTGATCGTGTCGATCGAACCGGCGACCGCGGCCGACGGCCCGGTACCTGATCGAGTGATCGCGCCGGGCCTCGTCGATGTGCAGGTGAACGGTATCGACGATGTCGACTGCAGCCGCGCCGACGGAGTCGATTGGGACCGGCTCGATCGTCTGTTGCTCGATCAGGGGGTGACCACGTGGTGTCCCACCCTGATCACGACGTCTCTCGATCGATTCGCAGCACCGCTCGCCCGCATCGGCGAGGCGATGACGCGCGATGCGCACGCAAGACCTCACATCGCGGGGGCGCATCTCGAGGGCCCGTTCCTCGGTGGCGCGCCGGGCGCACATCCCCCGGCCCACATCGTGCCGATCGATCTCGAGTGGTTGACGGCACTCCCCCGCCACGTCACGATGGTCACGCTCGCAGCGGAGCAGCCAGATGCGGTGGAGGCGACGCGGCTGTTGTGCCATCGCGGTGTCCTCGTGTCGATCGGGCACACCACGGCATCGCACGACCAGGTCGTCGCCGTACTGGACGCCGGAGCTCGGATGGCGACGCACCTGTTCAACGGGATGTCCGGCCTCCACCACCGCTCGCCTGGCGTGGCTGCATCGGTGCTCACTCATTCCACCGCAGCTTCGTCGATCATCGCCGACGGAGTTCACGTGCACCCGCTCATGCTGCGGCTTGCGGCATCGGTGCTCGGCCCCGATCGCATGCTGCTGGTCACCGACGCAGTGGCGTGGCGGGCCGGCACCGTCGGGGCGGTCGGCATGGAACTGCGCGATGGGGCACCGCGCCTGCCCGATGACACCCTCGCCGGCAGCGCCATCACCATGGACGAGGCGATCCGTACCTGCGTGGCGGCCGGCATCGCGCTCGATCATGCGTTGCGCGCCGCATCGACGGTTCCTGCACGCCTGCTCGGCCTCGACGACCGCGGTGCGGTGGAACCGGGGCGACGGGCAGACCTGGTGATGATGACGCCGGACCTGCACGTCGAGGCAACTCTGGTCGGCGGACATCGGGCGTGATCGCTCCGGTCCCGCACCCGACCGTGGCAGACCAACACCTTGGTGAACGTCCGCTCCGTGGGCACGGCGTTCATCGGGCTGTTGGCGCTGCAGCTAGGGGATGCCGGCCTCATCGATCTCGATGCACCGATCGCCGAGGTGTGGCCCGAGTTCGCGGTCGGTGTCCGGTCCTCGCCGAGGAGTCGACGTTCGGCCTCGGATTCAAGCGCACGGTCGCTCACCGCCCGTTCGGACCCAACCTGCGCAACTTCGGGCACTTCGGCACCGGCGGCGCTGTGGGCTTTGCCGACCCCGAGGCAGTGTTGCGTTCGGCTACGTGATGAACCATGTGATCCCGCGCTGGCAGAGCACCCGCAACCGCTCCCTCATCGAAGCGGGCTACGCCTGCATGTGACGAGGGTCGAGTCGCGCCACCGCGCTCGCACAGGGCGCGTTCTCCACCGCCTACGCTCGGCATCGCCGGGAGGCCGGCGGGAGCGCTTGGGAGGCTCGATGTATCCAGGGGCATACGCCCAGAAGCACCCGGACCGCGCTGCGTTCGTGATGGCCGCCACGGGGCAGGTGGTCACGTATCGCGAATACGAGGAACGATCGAACCAGCTCGCGCATGTGCTGCGCAGCCTCGGGCTGCGCCAGTTCGACCACTTCTCGATCTTCATGGAGAACAACGACCGATACCTCGAGGTGTGCTCGGCAGGTTGGCGATCCGGCCTGATCTACACACCGATCAACTCGTACCTCACCGCCGAGGAGCTCGCCTACATCGTCGACAACAGCGAGTCGACGGTGTTGATCACGTCACGCGCCAAGCGTGAGACCGCAATCGAAGCCGCCCGCGAGTGCCCGAGGCTCACACACATCCTGGTCGTCGGTGGCGACGACGACGACCATGACGACGACCATGACGACGACCATGGGACCATTGGCGATGCGCGGGTCGTCGACTACGTGACGGCGGTGTCGGCCCAGCCGACGACGCCCATCGCCGACGAGCGTGGCGGGTCGGCGATGCTCTACTCGTCGGGCACGACGGGGCGGCCGAAAGGGATCACCCGTCCACTGGTCGACCAGCCGCCCGACACGCCGAACCCACTGTTTTCGTTCCTGTCGATGCTGTGGCACTACCGGGAGGACATGGTGTACCTGTCCCCGGCGCCGCTCTACCACTCCGCGCCGCAGGCCGCAGTCGGGGCGACGATCCTGCTCGGAGGCACCGTCGTGGTGATGGAGCGCTTCGATCCGGTCGACTACCTGCGTTGCGTCGAGCAGTACCAGGTGACCCACAGCCAACTCGTGCCGACGATGTTCAACCGGATGCTCAAGCTCAGCCCGGAAGAGCGCGGCCGCTACGACCTCTCGTCGCTCGAGGTGGCCGTCCACGCTGCCGCGCCGTGCCCGGTGCCCGTGAAGGAGGCGATGATCGACTGGTGGGGCCCGATCATCCACGAGTACTACGGCGCCACCGAGGGACTCGGCTTCACCGCCTGCAACAGCGAGGAGTGGTTGGCCCACAAGGGCACGGTCGGCAAGGTGATGTTCGGTGACCTCCACATCGTCGACGACGACATGAACGAGCTGTCGGTCGGTCAGCCGGGCACGCTCTGGTTCAAGTCGGCCAACACGTTCGAGTACCACAACGACGCCGAGAAGACGCGGGAAGCCACATCACCCGACGGCACGATGACGACGGTGAACGACGTCGGATACATCGACGAGGAGGGGTTCGTGTACCTCACCGACCGCAAGACGTTCATGATCATCTCCGGCGGTGTGAACATCTATCCGCAGGAGATGGAGAACCTCCTCGTCACCCACCCCAAGGTCGCCGATGCGGCGGTGTTCGGCGTGCCGAACGTCGACCTCGGAGAAGAGGTGAAGGCCGTCGTGCAACCGATGCCCGGCATCGAACCCGACGCCGCGCTGACCGAGGAGTTGCTCGCGTTCTGTCGCCAGCACCTCGCCCGGCAGAAGGTGCCGCGCTCGATCGACTACCTCGCCGAGCTCCCCCGCCTCCCGACGGGGAAGCTCTACAAGAAGCCCCTGCGCGACCAGTACTGGGGCGAGGGCACCAGCCGCATCATCTGACGCGGTGGATCGTGTGAGCCCGATCGGGCGACATGGATGATTCAGCCGCGGCCGATCATGCCGTCGCCCACGGTGATCACCTGGGTGTCGCGCACCACGCGTGGGCCGAGGTGGCCGCGGATCACCGCGAGTGCCTCGTCGGCTGCTGCCGCCGCGTGCCCGCCGGCGCGCTGGAGCACGTCGAGGTCGAAGATCGAGACTTCGAGCGCTCGACCGAGACGGACATGGGCATCGATCAACGCCTCGCGATCCGTCGGTGCAGGAAGGTCGGCGAGCTGGCCGAGCGTGTCGGCGCGTTGGCGCATGCGGTCTGCCTCTGGTCCGGTGACGTCGCGGAGCGGCACCGCCGCAGAGCGAAGTGTCGCTGTCATCGAGTTGTGCTCGTCGATCAGGTACGCGTCGTACACCGGCAGCATCTGCCTCACCGCCTGCAGGATCGACTGCATCATCGCGACCGTTGCATGGGCTTTGGCGTTCGACACGAAGGGGAGCACCTCTTCCTGCAGGGCGACGATGACACCCTCGAGCAGGCCGTCGGGACCAGGGTTCGCGTTCATGGGTTCACTCCTGTGCTCCGGCTCGGTTCTGGTTTCGCTT
>JAYSLK010000152.1:0-2997 GCA_043725585.1 Actinomycetota bacterium | reverse complement strand
CGTCAACGCCACGCCGAAGGGACTGCGCTTCTACGCCAAGCTGCTCAACGTGCGCGATCACCTCCAGTTGGCCGATCTCGAGCGAGTGCTGGCGGCGGCAGATGCGCGCGGCGAGTTCCTGGACGACCTGTGATGATCTCTGACGACCTGTCACCGGTCGCGGCGTGTCACGGCCTATGTGCGCAATCTTCGGGCGTGGTCTCGTAGCCTGTGCCAATGCTGCAACCCGCCGAGATCGGCCGAGCCCTGGTGATCACCGCCCATCCCGACGATGTCGACTTCGGCGCAGCGGGTACGGTTGCGTGGCTCACCGACAATGACGTCGAGGTGACCTACTGCCTCGTCACCGACGGTGATGCCGGCGGGTTCGACCAGACGATCTCGCGGCCCGACATGGCGGCCATGCGCCGGATCGAACAGACCCGTGCGGCGAAGGAGGTCGGCGTCCA
Organism: Actinomycetota bacterium; assembly: GCA_043725585.1. GTDB lineage: Bacteria > Actinomycetota > Acidimicrobiia > Acidimicrobiales > Ilumatobacteraceae > VFMC01. The sequence goes on along the minus strand of JAYSLK010000152.1, from coordinate 2,548 downwards.
GTCGTTGGTCTTCCTCGGCCACGGAGATGGCCGGGTGACCTACGACCTCACGCTGCGGCGCGACCTTTCTCGCGTCATCCGCCAGGTGAAGCCGACCGTGGTGATCTCGCAGTCGCCCGAACGGAACCTCGAACGCATCTATGCCAGCCATCCCGATCATCTGGCGACGGGCGAGGCGTCGATCGCCGCCGTGTATCCCGATGCTCGCAATCCGTTCGCCTATCCCGAGCTGATCGACGAGGGTCTCGCGGCCTGGACCGTGCCGGAAGTGTGGGTGATGGGCGGCCCCAAGCCGAACACCCATGTCGACGTGACCGATCAGCTCGACCGCAAGATCCGGGCTCTTCTGTGTCACGAGACCCAGCACCAGGACCCGTCCGGCGTCGAGGGACGGGTGCGGATGTGGATGGGTGCGACGGCGCAGCACTTCGGCCTTCCGGAGGGCCGTTTCGCCGAGGCCTTCCAAGTCATCGATACCCGCTGACCCGTCGCGATGCCCCGCAATCGCGGGGATGACCCCGCTGCCAACCGGCAGTTCATATGATCCGGGACCGATGGGGCGCTGGTCGATCGTGGTGTTGGGGATCGTGGCGCCGGTGTTGGTGGTGGTTGGCATCGAGCTCGCCGACGACGATCCGTACGTGGCCGAGGCGCTCGTTCTGGTCTCGCCCGGCGTCGCAGCCGGCCGTGACATCGATGGCAGCGCAGCCCGCGACGCGGCGGTGGTGCTGCAGAGCGAGCCGCTGGTCGCCTATGTGCGCGACGAGCTGAAGCTCGACACCGACCCTCCGCTGGCTCACGGTTCGGTGCTCGAGGGTTCGAACGTGGTGGTGGTGCGCGTCGAATCGTTCGCAGAGCAGGAGGGTCCGGAGGGGCTGGTCGTGCCCACGGTCGCCGACATCGCCAACGCATACGCCCTGGCGCTCGTCGACGTTCGGGGCGAGCAGCTGCGTGCGGGGTTCGGCGGCGCTGCTGCGGAGATCGACCGCCGGATCGCACTAGCGGAGGAACGGTTGGCGGCGTTGAACGAAGAGCTCGCGGTGGCGGGGGACCGAGACGATCCACAGGTCGCGGCGATGGAGCGCGAGCGCGACGCAGTCGAACGCAGGCGGGCGTCGCTGTTCGAACGGTTGGACGACGCAGCGATCGACGGTGCCTCCACCACGGGTGATCTGCAGATCGTGCGACGCGCGGTCGTTCCCACCGCACGAGAGGCGTCCGATCTGTGGCGCAGAACGTGGATCGCGGCGCTGCTCGGTGGCGCGGTCGGGTTGGGGATCGTCGGACTGGTGATCGCGGGCGACGGAACCCGCGGGCGGTCGGCGCGCCGCGATCGAGCGCTGGCCGCGACGGGTGTGTCCCGCCCGATGACCTCCGACTAGCCTGGGCGTCGCGAACTTGACCGATGGGTCAAGTGCGCAGGCCGAGAGCGATCAACGAGATCAGCACCACGAGGGGAACCATTGCCATGACCGAAGCCGTCATCGTCGCCACTGCCCGCAGCCCGATCGGCCGCGCCAACAAGGGCTCGCTCGTCGACCTCCGGCCCGACGACATGAGCGCCCAGATCCTGAAGTCGCTGATGGACACAGCGCCGCAGGTGCAGGCGTCCGATGTGAACGATGTGATGTGGGGCATCGGTCAACCCGCCGGCGAAGGCGGCTTCAACATCGCCCGAGTGATCAGCTCGCTCGCGGGCTACGACGATGTGCCCGGGGTGACCGTGAACCGGTACTGCTCGTCGAGCCTGCAGACCATCCGCATGGCCTTCCACGCGATCAAGGCCGGCGAGGGCGACGTGTTCGTCGCCGGTGGCTGCGAGACCGTCAGCCGCTACGCAAGCGGTGCCAGCGACGTGGCGCCGAACCCGATCTTCAAGGGCCCAGGCGAGCGCACCAAGGCTCGTTCACAGGGTGGCCAGGGGGCCTGGACCCCGCCGGTCGGTATGCCCGACATGTACATCGCGATGGGCCAGACCGCCGAGAACGTGGTCGAGCTCGAAGGCATCAGCCGCGAGGAGCAGGACCGCTTCGGCGTGCGCAGCCAGAACCTGGCCGTCGCCAACGTCGAGAACGGCTTCTACGAACGAGAGATCACCCCGCTCACGCTGCCCGACGGCACCGTGGTGTCGAAAGACGACGGGCCCCGCCCGGGCACCACCTACGAGGGTGTGAGCCAGCTGAAGCCGGTGTTCCGCCCGGATGGAACGATCACCGCCGGCAACGCCTGCCCGCTCAACGACGGCGCTGCCGCAGTGCTCGTGATGAGCGACACGAAGGCGAAGGCGCTCGGCCTCACCCCGCTGGCGCGCATCGTGTCGTCGGGCGTGTCGGGTCTCAACCCCGAGATCATGGGACTCGGCCCCATCGAAGCCATCCGCAAGGCGCTCGCCCTCGCCGGCAAGACGATCGACGAGATCGACCTGGTCGAGATCAACGAGGCCTTTGCCGTGCAGGTGATCGGCTCGGCCAAGCACCTCGGGATCGACCTCGACACGCAGATGAACGTGCACGGTGGCGCGATCGCGCTCGGTCACCCGTTCGGCATG
>JAYSLK010000151.1:0-5642 GCA_043725585.1 Actinomycetota bacterium | reverse complement strand
TCGAGCTCCTGGATGCGCTGATCGACCGCATCGAGGCGCTCGAACCCCGGATCAACGCAGTCTGCGACCGTCGCTACAGCGAAGCGCGTGCCGAGGCTGCTCATTCGGCCGAGCGATACCTGGGCAAGCACGGCGGGCCCCGCCCGTTGGAGGGCTTGCCCGTCGCCGCCAAGGAAGAGCACCCGATGAAGGGTCGTTCGTGGACCCAGGGTTCGCTCACGCTGCAAGGCGAGGTGGCCGATCGAGATCATCCGATCATCGAACGCATCCAGGCGGCCGGCGGCATCATCCATGTTCGTGTCACGACGCCCGAGTTCTGCTGTGCCGCGTTCTGCCACTCGAAGATGTGGGGTACGACGCGGAACCCGTGGAACACCGACTTCGCTCCCGGAGGTTCGTCGGGTGGCACCGGTGCAGCGCTCGCTGCTGGGTACGCGCCACTCGGCACCGGTAGCGACATCGGTGGATCGATCCGCATTCCTTCGTCGCTCAGCGGCGTCGTCGGTTTCAAGCCTCCGTTCGGTCGGGTGCCGGCATTGGCCCCTTACAACCTCGATCAGTTCTGCCACGACGGTCCCATGGCGCGCAGCGTGGCGGATGTGGCCCTGCTCGAGAACGTGATCGCCGGTTCGCATCGTCTCGACGTGGTGTCGATTCGCAACCCGCCCCAGATCCCTGCCTCACCGGAAGGGGTGGAGGGGTTGAAGATCGCGCTCTGCCTGGGCATCGGAGACTGGCCGCTGGAGCCCGAGGTCGAGGCCAACACCCGTCGCGTCGGAGCATCGCTCGCAGCCGCCGGCGCTGTGGTCGACGAGGTGACGCTGCCGTGGACCCGCGACGACATCTTCACCGCCGCGCAGGCGCACTTCGCCGCGATCATGGGTGCTGGAATCGCCACGGTGGCGGCCGAGTTCGGCGATCTGTTGAACGACTACACTCGGGCGTTCGCGGCGTCGATGACCAGCGACATCAGCTACTACGAAGGCCTCGAGCTCGAGGGTCGCCTGTACGAGCCGCTCGGCGAGTTGTTCGAGACGTACGACGCTCTGGTATGCCCAACGATGGCCACCGACGGCTTGGTGGCGGACAACCCCTACATCGACGGCCCGTTCCTCGTGAACGGAGTGGACGTGCAGCACCACATCTTGATGTGCATGACGCTCCCGTTCAACCTGTTGAGCCGATGCCCGGTCGTGGCCGTGCCCTCGGGGCGTTCCGACAACGGTGTGCCGACGGGTGTGCAGGTGGTCGGACGCACGTACGACGACGTCACCGCGTTCCGTGTGGCGACCGCGGTGGAGTCGACCGGTGTCGGTTTTCACCAGCCCTCTTGGCGGCCGTCGTTGTGACGCTCGCCGCCTGAGTCGGCGATCGGACGACGCCGCTCGGTACTGTCGTCGGATCGCGGTTCGATAGGGGGATTCATGGCTCACGATCTGATCATTCGCAACGGCATGGTGGTGGACGGCACCGGGGTCGAGGCAGTACGTGCCGACGTGGCGGTCGACGCCGACCGGATCACCGCGATCGGCGACCTTTCGACCGAGACCGCACGTCGCGAGATCGATGCCACGGGCCTGCTGGTCACGCCCGGCTTCATCGATCTCCACACCCACCTCGACGCCCAGGTGGCGTGGGACCCGCTCATGACGTCGAGTTCGTGGCACGGCGTCACCACGGTGTTGATGGGCAACTGCGGCGTCACGTTCGCTCCGGTGCGACCCGACGACCGCGTGTTCCTCGCCGAGATGATGGAGAGCGTGGAGGACGTGCCTCGCGACGCGATCCTCGATGGTCTGGCCTGGGACTGGGAGACCTACCCGCAGTACCTCGATTCGGTGCAGCGTATGAGGCCGGCACTGAACATCGTCGGGATGGTCGGACACTGTGCGGTGCGGTACCACGTGATGGGGGAGCGCTCGCTCTCCGACGAGATCGCCACACCGGCCGAGATGGATCAGATGCGAGCCATTGCCGAGGAATCCGTCGCCGGCGGCGCAGTGGGCTTCAGCACATCGCGAATCCTGCTGCATGTCGTTCCCGACGGCCGGTACGTGCCGGGCACTCTGGCGCCGATCGACGAGTACCTCGCGATCGCCGATGGGATGAACGCTGCCGGCGGTGGCTTGTTCCAAGCGGTGAACGACTTCGCCACGAAGGCGGGTCACGAGATCGAGTTGCTGCGCGAGATGGCTCGCTCGTGCGGCGATGTGCTGTTCTCCGGTGGAGTCGGCAACTCGGGCAACTCCGGCGTCGACATGTTCGAAGCCTTTCTCGCCGACACGAACGCCAACGTCGGTCGCATGACCCTCGCGACGGCGTCGCGCCCCAGCGGCTCGCTGTGTGGCCTGGCCCAGATCTCGCCGGTGAAGGGCAAGAAGTGGAAGGCGCTGCTGGCACTGCCCACGCTCGGCGAGCGTGTCGCGGCGCTCGAGGATCCTGCGGTGCGGGCGGCACTCGTCGCCGAAGGCATCGAGAAGGGCATGTGGTACGACCCGAATCACATCTACCCGCTCGGCACAGGACCCTCGCCCGACTACGCCGAGCAAGGTGGTGCGTCGATCGCGATGCTCGCCGATCGTGCTGGCGTGCATCCCGTCGAGCTCGTCATCGACCGGCTCATCGCGAGCGATGGGCTCGAACTGTTCAACACCTGGTTCTTCAACCGCAACGTGACGGGACTGCAACACCTGCTCACACTCGATCACGTGTATCCGGGCCTCGCGGACACGGGCGCCCATGCCGGACAGATCTGTGATGCCGACATGAGCACCCACTACCTGGCGTACTGGGCGCGCGACCGAAAGATCGCATCGATCGCCGACGGCGTGCGGAGACTCACCCAGTTGCCCGCTTCCGTCCTCGGCCTGATCGATCGAGGCACGCTCCGAGTCGGCGCCTACGCCGACATCAACGTGTTCGACATCGACGCCTTGGCCTCCGAGCATCCGAAGTACGCGAACGACTTCCCCGGCGGCGCCGGTCGGTTCACGATCGCTGCCCGTGGATATGCCGCAACCATCGTGAACGGCGCGATCGTCACCGAACAAGGAGCCAACACCGGTGAGCGTCCAGGAAAGGTGATCCGCGAGTTCTCGCGCTGACGCCGGCCTCCGAGCTGCGATCACGCCCCCGCCGCGCCGACATCGAATCTGTCCGCGTGTCACCACCTGTGGCAACGTGACGTCATGCGAGTGGCGATGTACTCCTCGAAGCCGTACGACGAGACCAGCTTCGGCGCGGCGAACCATCGGTCGGGTCACGAGATCGTGCACCTCGAGGAGCGCCTTCGTCCAGCCACGGCTCGTCTGGCCGATGGATGCCAGGCCGTGTGCGTCTTCGTCAACGACATCGTCGACGAATCGGTGCTCGTGGCACTGCAGGCGGTCGGCGTGCGCCACGTGGCATTGCGCTGCGCAGGGTTCAACAACGTCGATCTCGTCACTGCTGATCGCCTCGGTATCGATGTCGTGCGCGTGCCGGCGTACTCGCCGAACGCCGTTGCCGAACACACCATCGCCCTCATCCTCGGCCTCAACCGTCGGTTGCATCGTGCGTACGCACGTGTGCGCGACGGCAACTTCGCCCTCGACGGTCTGGTGGGGTTCGACCTGGCTGGCAAGACCGTCGGGGTGATCGGCACCGGGCGCATCGGGGCGCTCGTCGCCCGCCTGCTGTGGCACTTCCGGTGCGAGGTGATCGCGCACGACCCGGAGCCGAACCCGATGGTCACCGAGATGGGTATTCGATACGTCCCACTCGACGAGATCTGGGCCAGGAGCGACATCATCACGCTGAACTGTCCGCTCAACTCCGCGACGCATCACCTCGTGTCGGTCGATGCCGTGGCCGCGCTGAAGCCCGGGATGATGCTGGTCAACACGGGGCGCGGCGCCCTGATCGACACCGTCGCGGTCATCGAGGGGTTGAAGTCCGGACGCGTCGGATCGCTGGCGCTCGACGTGTACGAAGAGGAAGCGCCGCTGTTCTTCGAGGACCGCTCATCGGAAGTGCTCACCGACGATGTGTTCGCTCGGTTGCTCACGTTCCCCAACGTCTTGATCACCGCTCATCAGGCGTTCCTCACCAACGAAGCGCTCGCCGCGATCGCGGCGACCACGTTGTCGAACCTCGACGACCTGGCCGCCGGCCGGCCGTGCCCGAACGCCGTCCCGGCGCGTCGGCAGCAGTGACGCCCAACTGACCGTCAGGCCGACACCCGACCGGCGACGAAGAGGTCACGCACCGAAAGGACGCAGCATCGCACGGCTGATGATGTGTCGCTGGATCTCGCTGGTGCCGTCCCAGATGCGGTCGACTCGGGTGTCGCGCCACATGCGCTCGAGCGGCAGTTCGTCCATGAGGCCCATGCCGCCCAGGATCTGGATCGCTTCGTCGGTCACGAACTGGCACATCTCGCTCGAGAACACCTTGGCCATCGCCATGTCGGTGTCGGTCGCCGTGCCCTGAGCCTCTTTCCAGGCGGCGCGCAACGTGAGCAGCTCGGCGGCTTCGAGTTGGGTGGCCATGTCGGCGAGCTTGAACGAGACCCCTTGGAACTTGCCGATCTGCTGGCCGAACTGCTCGCGCGTGGCCGCCCACTCGGTGGCGATGCCGAGCGCTCGTCGTGCTCGTCCGACGCACACCGCCGCAACCTGGAGACGGGTCGACCCGAGCCACTCGTTCGCCGCGTCGAATCCTCGGTGCTCCTCGCCGAGGATCTTGCTCGCCGGAACGCGACAGTCGTCGAAGTTGATGATGAGGTTGTGGTAGCCGCGGTTCGACACGCACTTGTATCCGTTGAGGACCTCGCAGCCGGGCGTGTCGAAATCGACGAGGAACCCGGTGATCTTCTTCTTCGGCCCTTTGCTCGTCTGTTCTTCTCCGCTGGCCGCGAACAGGATCACGTAGTCGGCGAGGTCGGCGTGGCTGATGAAGTGCTTCACGCCGTTGATCACGTAGTCGTCTCCGTCGCGGACGGCTGTGCACTTCATGCCGCGCACGTCGCTGCCGGCGTCGGGCTCGCTCATCGCCATGCAGTCCACTCGCTCGCCACGGATGGTGGGCAAGAGGTACTCCTCGATCTGATCGCCCTGGCAGGCGCGCAGGATGTTGGAGGGGCGAGCGACGATGTAGTGCAGCGCATACGACGCTGCTCCGAACTCGCGATCGACCAGGGTGACGCCCAGGCTGTCGAGGCCGCCGCCGCCCAACTCGGCGGGCATGTTGGCGGCGTACAGGCCGGCATCGATCGACTTGCGCTTGATCTCTTGCACCAGCTCTGGTGGGACGTCACCCAAACGTTCGACCAGGTCCTCGTGAGGGATCAGTTCCTTCTGGGTGAAGGAACGCACGGTGTCGACGATCATCTGTTGCTCGTCGGACAGTTCGAAGATCATGCTCAGGCTCCTGAAAACGGGACGGGGTTGCGGGTGGGGGTCGAGAAGCTGCGTCAACGCTTGTCAGTGCTTCGGCGGTGGGAGGCGCATCACGCTGCCCACGCGCGGTGACACAGGAAGGGGTTCGTGTGCATCGGCGATCGCCTGCAGCGCCGCGGCCACGTCGGGCAGGATCGCCGCCGCCCGACCGGCGGTCATGTCGACGTGGACGAGCATCTGCTCGACCGTGCAGAGCAGCGCGCC
>JAYSLK010000150.1:0-1714 GCA_043725585.1 Actinomycetota bacterium | reverse complement strand
CCGGACACGCCCTGCAACAGCACCTCGTCGGCCATCTTGAACGCGTTGAGCACGCTCGTCTTTTCGTTGGCGACGGTGAGCAAGCGGTCGTTCGGGATGACGATCAGTGTGTCGACCTTCTCCTTCAGCTTGGCCACGCCGGTATCGGCCTGCACGGCGCGACGACGTCCCTCGAAGCTGAACGGGCGAGTGACCACGCCGATCGCGAGCGCGCCGAGGGTACGGGAGATCTCGGCGATCACGGGAGCCGCACCGGTTCCGGTGCCACCGCCTTCGCCGGCGGTGATGAACACCATGTCGGCACCCTTGATCATCTCCTCGATCTCGTCGCGGTGGGCCTCGGCAGCCGCGCGACCCACGTCGGGATCGCTCCCCGCACCCAGGCCACGTGTGAGATCGCGCCCGATGTCGAGCTTGACGTCGGCATCGCTCATGAGCAGAGCCTGGGCATCGGTGTTCACGGCGATGAACTCGACACCTTTCAGCCCGGCGTCGATCATGCGATTGACGGCGTTCACGCCACCGCCACCCACACCGATCACCTTGATGACCGCGAGATAGTTCTGTGGGGCGCCGGCCATCAGCGTGACCTCCAGCTTTCGTGAGTTTGTGCGGCACCGGTGTTGGCGGGCGCAATGAGCGTGAGAGACAACATGACCCTGGGATGGTAACGAGTGAAGGCTGCCTCCCGCGCAACCCACCTGCCACACCCTGGTCTGCGACAGTCTGGCACGTCCATGATGGCGAAACAGGGAGGCACGGCAGCCGTACCCCGTGTCGGCCGGATCAGCCGATCACGTCGTCTGTGGAGACGTCGATCCTGGCCGAGTCGTCGAGGCCGTCGCGCACCAGTTGCAACAACCGCGCGAGCTTCCCGTCGAGGCCGTTGAAGCTCCCGATCCGCACCTCGACCGACGCGGGCTCTCGAGGCTCCTGGGACGCAGGCAGGGCGGTTGGGTCGCCTGGGTCGACAACGGGGATCCGTTGGATGACCAGGCCCAGGTCCCCCGTTGACGGGTCGAGGGTGGCGGCGGTCGTGATGCTGCGGATCTCCGCTGGGAGCGCTCCCACGAGCTGCGCGGCGGCGCCGTACTGCGCACCGGCCGCCGACCCGGCTTCGAGATCGGGGCCGATGCCTTCGATGAGCATGTACCCCGCTGGTCGGCCGACCAGCGTGTCGAGCACGAAGCCATCCCGGTCGATCACCCGGTACCGCGAGTCGGATCCGACGAATGTGGCCAGCGGTTGCCGTTCGCGCACGTCGATCAGCACGCGGTGGGGGAAGTCGGTGGTGACGAAGGCGCGTTCGATCCACGGGAACTGCTCGAGCCGCTCTTCGATGTCCTTCGTGTCGACGAGCAGCACCGGTTCGCCCATCATCTCGTCGATCAACACCTGCAATCGATCGCCGTAGCGCGCCTGCGTGTACGGCGCTCCCTGGACATCGACCCGGTCGACGGCGAACAGGCTCGAAGAGAACACCGCGAGCACGCCCACGACCACGACGACGACACCTGCGACGCTGGCGACCCACAGCAGTCGCTTGCGTCCCTGGGCCCGCTTGACGGCAATGCGACGGGCGCGGACTCGAGGGTCCATCGACCGGCTGGGAACCGGCACGGCATCGAACGCACCGGAGGCCTCGAGCTCGTCACCGATGACGATGAGGCCACGATCGTTCCTGACCGCCTCGGTGTCGAGGCGACCGTTCGGC
>JAYSLK010000149.1:0-13108 GCA_043725585.1 Actinomycetota bacterium | reverse complement strand
GAGTGGTCGCAGCAGCAGTGGTCCGATGCCATGCCACGGAGCCGCCTCGGCCAGTTCGAACCTGGGGTGGCGCACGATCATCTCCTCCAGTGCCACGTTGACCTCCCGGCGGGCGAGGTTGCTCCCGAGGCATCGGTGAGCGCCGGCTCCGAAGGCGGTGTGTGGGTTCGATGCTCGATCGAGGCGTACCTCGTGCGGGCACTCGAATCGCTCAGGGTCGCGGTTTGCGGCACCGAATGCGAGCACGACCCGCTCGCCCGCCCTCATCGTGATGCCGTCGATCACGGTGTCCTGCTTCAGCGTGCGCGCCATCGCCTGCACGGGTGAGAGCGCTCGCAGGAACTCCTCGGTCGCCGCTGGTATCCGGCTGTGGTCGGCGGCGAGGCGAGCGAGGTCGTCGGGATGCTGGCCGAGGTGCCACAGGCCGGCCCGGATGGTTCCCGCGGTGGTCTCGAGCCCGGCGACGAACAACAAGTAGCAGATGTCGAGCATCTCGTCGTCGCTCAGCGGACGGCCCGCGTGATCGGCGGCGATCAACGACGAGATCACATCGGCTCCGGGACTGCGACGTCGGTGAGCGATCAGATCGCGGAAGTAGTCGTAGACCTCGTCCGCCGCCTGGCGGGCAACGGACTCGTCGTCGGAGCGAGCGAACACGATGGCGTCGACCCACACGTCGAACCGAGCGGCATCTTTCATCGGGAACCCGCAGTACTCGCCGAAGACCATCGCGGGGAGCATCCGACAGTACGGAGCTGCGTCGAAGACCTCCTGGTCCTGCACGTCATCGAGGAGTTCCCGTGCCAGCGCGTGGGTGCGCGGCAAGAGTTCGTCCATCTTCTGGGGTGTGAAGAACGGCAGGAGGATCTGGCGATAGGGAGTGAGCGCCGGTGGGTCGATGTCGAGCGGGATGAGGGGGCGATCGGTGCCGAACGACGGCAGGATCATCGACGGGGCGACGGAGAAGGTGTCCCAGTCGTGCTCTGCGGCATGCACGTCGCGAGAGCGGGTGAGCGTCCAGAAGCCGCCGTAGTGGTCGCTCCACGACACAGGGCACTCGCGATGCATCGCCTCGTAGTCGTCGAAGATCGTGTCGAGGGCGGCTCCGTGGAAGTCGAAGTCGTACCGTGGGCGCCTCGTCATGTCATCCATCGCTCCCCATGTCTGCTCGTGGTGCCGGCACGGCGTCGTCCCCACGACGGTCCCGACGCTATCAAGTATCAAATATCATCCAAGCCGTGGCCGACGACGATCAGGTGAACGGCGCGTTCGGTCCGAGCGTGGGCGCTCGCGACGAGGACTCGCGTCATGCCTGGTGGTCGGCGTTCGATCAGCTGGCTCACTTCCGTGGTGATCCGGTTGCCACGCTCGACAGCGTGAACGCGCGCGACGAGGCCTTCGTGATGGGGCCCGTCTTCACCCTCACGTACCGCGTGCTCGGAGGGGTCGACCCAGCAGATCCGGCGGTCGCGCTCGACCGGTTGCGACTGGATGAGCGACGGCCGCACGCCGACGAGCGCGAGCGTCGTCACGCGGACGCCGCGATCCAGATGTACCGAGGCGAGTTCCTCGAGGCGGTGGCCACGTGGTGCGGGATCACGCTCGATCATCCCGACGACTTCCCCGCCTACCGCTTCGTGCACGATGTGTGCCTGCACATCGGTGACGACACGATGCGCCTGCCCTCGTCCGAACGTGCTGCGGCTGCCTTTCCGGTCGGTTCCCGCGAGCATGGGCTGGCCACCGGCATGTTCGCGTTCGCGCTCGAGGAGGTGGGCCGCTACGACGAGGCCATCGAGCACGGCTCGGCAGCGCTCGAGGCCGACCCGGACGACCTGTGGGCGCGACATGCGCTCGCCCACGTGTTCGAGAGTGCGGGGCGACACTCCGATGCGATCGAGCTCCTCGTGCCGTCCACCGACCGATGGCAGCAGCAGACGCTCCTGAGCAACCACGTGTGGTGGCACCTCGGGCTGCGTCTGCTCGAACACGGCGATCTCGAAGGTGCGCTCGCTGTCTTCGACGAGCACCTGCACTCCACCACGGCGTTCGGGCTCTCCGACTCGACCTCGTTGCTGTGGCGCATCGACCTCGCCAGCGGGGGAGAGGTCGACACCATGGCACGGTGGGCCGGGCTCGCCGATCTCTGGTCGACCAACCGGCAACGACACACGAGTGGATTCCTCGACATGCATGCCGCGTTCGCGTTCGCAGCAGTGGGCGATCACCCGGCAGCGTCGGCGTTCTGGACCGGCGTGGTCGACGCGCATGCCACGGGAGCGACCTACAACGACATCACGTTCCGCGACACCGTGGTGCCGCTGGTGGCGGGCATCCGCGCCGTGGGCGAAGTCGACCACGACCTGGCCACGCGGCTGTTGGGCTCGGCACTTCCCACGCTCCACCGGATCGGCGGCAGCGTGGCGCAGCGCGACATCGTCGCCCGCACGCGTGACGCGGCCCGGACATGATGTCCCGTCCCTTGGCGCCGGCCGATCTCGCGGACCCTACCCTGTACGACCGTGGCGTTCCGCACCACGTGTTCGCGACCATGCGCGCCCAGCCCGGGCTCGTGTGGTCACCGGACACAGCGACGACGAAGGGGTTCTGGTCGGTCGGTCGGATGGCCGACCTCGTCGCGGTCTCACGCGACGCGACCACGTATTCGTCCGAGTTGGGGCACATCCAGATCTACGACGTGGACGAAGACGTGCGTCGCGTGCGCGCGTCGATGATCGACCTCGACCCGCCGGTGCACACCCGTCTGAGGCGACTGGTCAGCGCCGCCTTCACGCCGAGGCACGTGCAGGCACACGAGGCAGCCATCCGCGTGCGGGTGCGCGATCTGCTCGACCGGCTCGTCGCCGTGGGCGAGGGTGACTGGGTGACCGACGTTGCCGCGCCGATCCCCATCGGTGTCATCTGCGACATCCTGGGCGTGCCCGCCTGCGATCACGAACTGATGATCGAGATGAGCGACCACCTCGTTGCCGGCACCTCGGGTGAGGAGCTGGACCCCAGTGCGTACGGCAACACGACACCTCTGAGGGAGCTGCCGTTCAACAGCCCTGCTGCATTCGGGATCTACGACTACGCGTGTCGCGCCCGCCGTCAGCGATTGGACGCGCCTGCCGACGACCTGCTCTCGCTGCTGGCCACGGTGGAGATCGATGGCGAGCAGCTGAGCGAGACCGACTACGCCCGCTTCTTCCAGCTGATGATCTTCGCGGGCAACGAGACGACGAGATCGTCGATGGCCCATCTTGCGGTGCACCTCACCGACAACCCCGAGCAGTTCGCAATGGTCCGCCGCAATCCTGCACTGCTCGACCAGGCAGTCGACGAGGTCATCCGCTTCTCGTCGCCGATCCTGTACTTCCGTCGGACGACCACCGTCGACACCGTTCTCTCCGGCACCCCGATCGCCGCGGGGGAGAAGGTGGTGATGTGGTACGCGTCGGCCAACTTCGACGAAGCGGTGTTCGCCGATCCGCAGCGGTTCGATGTCCAGCGTCCCCGCGCGCCGGCACACGTGGCATTCGGCGGCGGCGGCGTTCACTTCTGCCTGGGCGCCTCACTGGCCCGGCTGGAGCTCGCGATCCTGATCGACGAGATCGTCGGGAGCGACATGACGATCGAGGTGATCGGCGAGCCACGACATGTGAAGTCCAACTTCGTGAACGGCATCGACTCGCTCCTGGTGCGGGCACGTCGCCCATGACCGCGCGCCCTCTCGACGGGCTGCGCGTCGTGGATGCAGCCACGATCCTCGCGGGCCCGTTTGCCGCCTCGATCCTCGGCGAGTTCGGCGCCGAGGTGGTGAAGGTCGAGCAACCGGGCGTCGGCGATCCGATGCGTCGACTCGGCACCGCCGGCCCCGAGGGCGACACCTTCTGGTGGTGGAGCGACACCCGCAACAAGACCAGCGTCGAGATCGACTTGCGCAGCGTCGACGGGGCCGCGCAGTTCCGCAGGCTGGTCGCCGGTGCCGACGTCGTGATCGAGAACTACCGCACCGGCACGATGCACGCGTGGGGCCTCGGCTTCGAATCGCTGCGCGCTGCCAACCCGGGTCTGGTGCAGCTGAGCGTCAGCGGTTTCGGCCGAACTGGCCCGATGGCGGCGACCGCAGGTGTTGCCAGGATCGCCGAGGCCTTCGCCGGCATGACCCACCTCACCGGTGAACCGGACCGTGCGCCAGGTCTGTCGGGCTCATCTGCGCTGGCCGACTACGTGGCCGGGTTGTACGGTGCATTCGGCGTGATGCTCGCCCTCGAGTCGCGTCGGTCGTCCTGTCGGGGACAACTCGTCGACATCGCGCTCTACGACGGCGTGGCCCGGTTCCTCGACGAGTACACGACGGTCTTCGCTGCGACCGGAGTGGGCCGTGAGCGGATGGCGGGTGAGACGCACCGGTCGGTGCCGCACAACAACTTCGAGGCGGCCGACGGCCGTTGGGTGACGATCGCCTGCACGAACGACAGGATGTTCGACCGGCTCGCCGAGGCGATGGGTCGGACCGATCTGCTCGACGATGCACGCTTCGTCACCAATGAGGCTCGCATCGTGAATCGAGCTGCGGTGAACGCTGCCGTCGCCTCGTGGGTGGCCGACCGAGCGTGCGACGACGTCGTCGCGACCTGCGAGCGCGCCGGTGTGCCGGCCGGCGCGGTGAACACGGTGGCCGACTACCTGCGCCATCCGCAGGTGATGGCGCGCGACTCGGTGCTGCGGATCATCGACGATCGCTTCGGTGCTCTCGGGTCGCTCGTCGTTCCCGGAACGGTGCCGCGGCTCATGGAGACGCCCGGTCGGATCGATCGACTGGGTGCAACACTGGGCGAATCCGACGCCGCACAGGTGATCGAGCGTTGGAGCAGACGGAGGAACCGATCATGAGCCCGAACCCGTGGGATCTCACCGACGATCAGCGAGTGTTGCAGGCCCGCGCTCGAGAGCTGGCCCGCACGGTGATCGCTCCCTGCGCGGCCGAGGTCGACCGGAGCGAGGAGTATCCGTGGGACAACGTCGCCGCGCTGCGCGATGCGGGCTTCACCGGGATGACCGTTCCTGTCGAGCTCGGTGGCCCCGGCCACAGCTTGCTCGATGCCGTGCTGGTGGTGGAGCAGATGGCCGCCGTCTGCGGTGTCACTGGGCGGATCGCGGTCGAGGCGAACATGGGAGCGATCTCTGCCGTGATGGAGTACGGAACCGATCGCCAGAAGCAGCTGGCGGCCGAGATGGTGCTCGGTGGCGACAAGCCGGCGATCTGCATCACCGAACCGGGTGCCGGCTCGGCCGCGTCACAGATGACGACCCGCGCCGATCGGCGCGGTGACCGCTACGTGATCAACGGGTCCAAGCACTGGATCACCGGAGGCGGCGTTTCGAAGCTCCACCTCGTGTTCGCCCGGGTGTTCGACGAGGACGGCATCGAGCTGGGCATCGGCGGGTTCCTCGCGATCCGCGACGAGACGCCGGGCCTGCGACTCGGCCGCCGTGAACCGACGATGGGTCTGCGTGGCATCCCGGAGATGGAGCTGTTCTTCGACGACATGGAGATCGCAGCAGACATGGTCCTCTTACCCCCCTCCGGTTTCGCGCGCGGCTTCGCCGATCTCATGAATGCGTACAACTCCCAACGAGTGGGCGCCGGCACGGTGGCTCTCGGCATCGCCACCGGGGCGTACGAGCTGGCGATCGAGTACGCGAAGGAACGTCAGCAGTTCGACCGGCCGATCGCCGAGTTCCAGGGTGTGCAGTGGGTGCTCGCCGACATGAGCACCAAGCTGGAAGCTGCTCGCAGCCTCACGTATCGAGCTGCGTGTTCGCGAGGTGAAGGCTCTGCCTTCCCCGACGCGACGATGGCCGCACAGGCGAAGATCTTCACCGCCGAGTCGTCGATCGGCGTCGTGAGCGACGCGCTCCAGGTGTTCGGCGCAGCCGGGTACTCGCGCCGCAATCCGCTCGAACGGATGTACCGCGACGTGCGGATGTTCACCATCGGTGGAGGAACGGCTCAGATCCTGCGGACCCTCGTGGCTTCTCGCATCCTCGACATGCGCCTGCCCCAAACCCGAGACGGCTACGTCACCGGACCTCGATCCGATCGCTGAGAGATCGCCGCTCCACGACCGGTGAGCGAACGGTCAGATCCGCACGCGTTGCCTGCGGCGAGCGGCGGCCTGCTCGACCAGCCAGCCGAACAGGGGGTCCTCAAGTCCGTCGTCCATCATCTCGGGGTGCCACTGCACGGCGATCCATGGCCGGTCGATCGCTTCGATCGCTTCGATGGTCCCGTCCTCGGAGGTGCCGGTGATTCGGAAGCCGACGGCGACACGATCGATCGTCTGGTGGTGCAACGAGTTCACCTCGATCGGCCTGCCGTAGAGGCGAGCGCATGCCGAGTCGCGTTCGAACTCGACATGATGGACCGGCGAGTTGGGCGACTTGTCGAAGTGCGAGTGGTGGGGCACGTCTTGATGCAAGGTGCCACCACCATGCACGTTCAACAGCTGCAGCCCCCGACAGATGCCCGCGACCGGAAGACTTTCGGCCTCGGCCAAGGCGAGGAGCCCGAGCTCGAGTTCGTCGCGCTCGGGCTCGATCGGGTGACCGTCGAGGGGGTCTGCGCCGTAGTGCGCGGGATCGACGTCGGCGCCGCCCGGCAGCAGGATGCCGTCGAACACGCCCACGTACTCCGCTGGATTCGCATCGAACGGCAGGTGCACGGCGAGACCTCCGGCGTGCATCACGCCGCGCGCGTAGTCGGCGAAGTAGAGGTCGACATCGATCGCAGCGAGGCTGTCGGGGAAGTCGGCGATCTGTCTGCCGCTCTTGCGGCGACCGGGGAGTGCGATCACTGGACGGGTCACGGAGGTGACTCTACGGGCCACAGCTCGACGGTGGAGCGCCTCGCGAGATCAACGATCGTGCGGGTCGAGGAAGCCGTCGACGACGCGGTGAGTGGTCGCCAGCGCCCGAGAGTGGCCAGTGACGGCGGCGAGGAAGTCGTCCCGCTCCACGGCGATGAGCTCCACACCGGTCGTCGCCGTCGCGGTTGCGGTGCGCGGCACGTCGCGCACGAGGGCGATCTCCCCGAACGAGTCTCCTGCTGACAGCTCTCGAATCCGCTGGCCGTCCTGGTCGATCGCGACCGTGCCCTCGACCACCACGTAGTAGCGGTCGCCCGGATCGCCCTGCCGGATGATCGACTCGCCGGTGCCGACCGAGAGTCGTTCGGCGTGGCGGGCCAGCCGCTCGATCGTTGGCGCCGACAATGGAGAGAACACCGGATCGTCGAGCAGCCGGGCGACGATCGCCTCGTCGACCGGGGCCAACTCATCGCTGTTGCGACGGAGCGACGCGACGGCGACCAGCAGCACGAGCGCGATCACGGCAGCAACGATCACGAACGCTGCACCGAGCGACGCTCGGCGGACCAGGAGCGACAGCACGAACGAACCGGCTGCGATCGAGGCCATCAGCGAACCCTCCACGATCCCGGAAACCCTGGCCAGCACATCCGATGGGGTCTGGCGTTGGACGCTCACCACGGAGGCGATCACCAAGACGGTTCCGCCGGCGCCCAGTGCTCCCATCGCGAGCATGGTGGGGAGGAGGTGGTCGACGACCGACGTCACGGCGATGGCCACCACGATGCACGCCGACGCGACCGAGAACTGACCGACGACGTAGCCGGCCTGCCCGAGTCGGGCCGTCGCGATGGCACCTACGAATCCACCGACGCCGGCCGCGCCCGCCAACAGACCGGCCACACCACCGCCGGACCCGAGCCGATCCTCGGCGAGGACCACGAACGCCCAGTCACCGACACCTCTTGCGACCCCGGCACAGGCGATGAAGATCAGCAGGACACGCAGGTGCGGCGTGTGTCGGAGGGCGGAGAACCCGGCGAACGCGGCGCCGAGGGCGCCGCGTGCATCGACGCTGCGGATGCGCTGGTCGGCGTCGGCAGGCACTCCGAACGTGGCGAGACACGCCGCCCCGGTGAGCACCGCCGTCATCGCAAATGCCCCTGCGGGCGACGAGACGGCGATGGTCACGCCCGCGATCAACGGACCGACGAACACCCCCACCTGCTCGATCAAACCCGACACCACGTTCACCGCCACCAGGTCGCGCGGCGTGCGGACGACGGTGGGTAGGAGGGCCCCCATCACGGGCCGGGTGAAGCTCACGGCCGCCGCAGCGCCTGCGGCGCACACATACGCGATGACGGGTGCGTCCGCCCACATCGCAGCAGCGGTCGCGGTCATCGCGATGCACTGCGCGCCGTAGCCCGCTGCCAGAGCAGTGCGTGGGGAGAAGCGGTCGCCCGCCATCGACGAGAAGGGGGTCAGCAACACGGCCGGCGCGAGCTGGACGACGGCGACGATGCCGACCTCTTCAGCACCGCCCCGCGCCAATGCGTAGAACAACACGGCGAGCCAGCTGGCGTGCTCGCTGATCGCAAAGGCGACGAATGCGAGGTTGAGCCTGCGCAACTCCTTCGCCCGTGCCACCCGTCCGATCAGCGCGAGCTGTCCGCTGCCCACCTTCATCGCACCGCTCGACCTTCCCCCGACGTGACGGCAGAGTAGTCGGACACATCGACCACCCTCCACTCCGTGTCTCAGGCCCGCCGAGATCATCGGGCCGTGGACCGGATGTCACGTCAGGTGCCGATGCTCCAACGGTAGTTGCCAGCTTGCGTCGCGTACACGAGGTCGGTGTTTCGATCCCGCCAGCCTTCGACGGCGAAACAGATCTCGCGATCGGCGGGTGCGGGGTCGCCGAACACATCGGTGGCGAGGGCGCGGCCGGTGTTCACGCCAAGGGCGGCGTCGTGGGCGATGCCACCCGAGATCAGGGTTACGTTTTCGCGCACGAACCCCAACGGCACGTCGCCATCGAGTGTGAAGATCAGGCACAGGTGCCCGAAGCCGTCGAGTGGGTCGTGCGGCGTGATCTCGATGCCGGCTACCTCGATCGTCTCGCCCAGTCCGGGCTCGCTCCCGAATGCTGCGGTGGTGTCGGGCGCTGCCGTGGAGGTAGGCGGTGCCGTGACGACGTCGGTGGGTACGACCTGTGTGGTGGCAATGGGCGTCGGGTCGGGATCGGCTTCGTCGCTCGTGAGCGCCGAGACCCCTGCGATCGCCAGCACTGCAAGGGCGGCGACGCCCACCAGCACCACCGGCACCCATCCTCGTCTGCGAACCGGCAGGTTCGGCACTGTCACCACCGGCAGCGGCAGCTCCGAGATCCGATCGAGTTTGCGGCCTGCCGCAGCCGAGGTCCGATCGAGCAGATGCTGGGCCGCTTCGCGCATCGCCGCGTCGAACACCACCGCCCGCTCGTCTGCAGGCGTGATCGGAGAACGGCGAGTCGCGGCGCGGGGGATCGGTGCCAGCAGCCCGAAGCCGGGAGGCGGACGAAGCACGTTCGGATCGGCCGGTACTCGGTAGGTGCCGAACGCCGCAGCTGGTTCGTTCTGTTCGAGTTCGATTCGGGCGAGCGCCCACTCGAGATCGGAGATGTCGGCACCGGTGCCGTCCCCCCAGCGGGCCTCCCGGGCACGTCGGGTGAAGGCTCGGCGCGCCTCGCCCAGGGATGTTCCGTAGGTCAGTCCGAGCAGGACGTACGCGTTGCGCCGATCGTCGCCGGGGGCGCTCACAACATCCTCATGGTTGCCCGGCGGATGTCTCGCACGGTTCGGAGCAGGTCGTCGATCTCGCGGGCGATCGGTGTTCCTGCAACGTGCGGACGGAACTCGCTGAGCACGTCGTCGGCTGCGATTGCATCATCGAGGATCGGCTCCAAGGCTGCCCGCAGCGCAGGCACGTTGCGTCGCTGGCGCGGGTCGCGGCGAAGCCGCCGGTCGAGGTCTTCGACCGCCTGGACCATTCGATCGATGACCGGTTCGAGGAAGCGGACATGGCACGTTGCGAGCCGTTCCCACGCAGCGTCCATCACGTGCAGCAGATGGGGTGAGGGGCGTCGGTCGCTCCAGTGGGAGTCGGCGTCGGCCAACAACTGCAGGTACGTGTCGGGTGGTGGGTCGCTGCCCGGCTCGGTCTGTTCGCTCACGGCGAGCACCGCAAGTGGAGCGAGCAAGGAGCGATGGTCGGCTGTGACGGGCATCTTGCGTTGCACTGCGAAGAGGGCGAACAGAGCGCACGAGCCATCGTCGTCGAACACGTGTCGGCCGGCGATCTCGACTGCCCGGTCGCGTTCTGCTGCGACCCATTCCGGCACCGACCCGGATCGAAGAGCGAACGTGAGCGCATCGACGTACTCCCTGGGGCCTGTTGCACGCCCTTGATACACGCGCGCCTCCAGCGTGGCGCGATGCGGCGACGAGCCGAGGTGCGCAGGTCGGGCGAGCCACTCCCGGTCGACGTTCGACTGCATGCCGGCGATCGACCGGAACACGCCGATGTCGATGTCGGCGACCACCAGATCCCGAAGGGCTTCGGTGAGCGCTGCCGGCACAGGACGTTGCCTGCGAACGGTCCAGGGCAGCTCGTCATCGGTCCACAGATGGACAGCCCGCATGGCGGCTGCACAACGCAGCTCCAACGAACCCGAGTCGCGCACGAGCCGGGCGAGTTCGAGTGCGGCCGAGTCGGGATCGAGGCTCGACGCGACGATGGCGAGGTTCACCCGCAGCGGCACGTCGTCGGCGCCACCGATGGCGCTCAACAAGACGTCGCGCGCCGCATCTCCGTCGTTGCGCTGCCACAGCGCGAACGCAACCAGGTTCAGCGCATCTCTGCGCTGGTCGGCGCCTGCGGCAAGACGGTGGGCATGGTGCCCGGCTTCGAGAGCGTTGGCCCAATCGCCGACGACCAGGTGATCGAACGTCGCGCTCAGGGCGTACCAGCCGATGAACCGCTGTGTCTGCGGATCGAGGTCGTTCTTCCAGTTCCACAGTCCGACGTCGAGCCGGCGGGCCAACAGCGGCCACAGCGATGGATCGGCGACGAGGTCGGGGGTGAGTGTGGCCGGTGACGGTGACGCAAGGAAGTCCGCGAGTTGATCGGCTCGCTCCGGGTCGACCTGACGGAGGTCGTCGCTCACTTCGCCGTGTTCGACGAGATGCACGACACCGCGCACGTGGGCATCGGCGAACCCGGCATCGATCTCGTCGATTCGACCTGCTGCGAGCCGCCGTCGGTCGCGCTCGAACGTGAGCCCGATCTGTTCGACGTCGTCGTCGCTCAGGACTTCTGGCCGGGTGCGGGCGGTGACGTGGCGACGTTGCTCGTCCGACATGGTCTCGGCCGCCAGCGGAGTGCTCAGGTCGATCAGGTCGTCGAGCACCGACAAGCTCACGTTCGGCCCCACGTCGAGCGGTTCGTCGAGCACGGAGCCGCTCAGCGCCAGGGCGCGGGCAACGCTCGGCGCAACCCCCGACACGCGCCGCAGCGAGTCGGGGAGTGCCGCTGCGGGGTCGAGCAGGAACCGGGCGAGCGGCGTGATGCCGCATGCGATGCTCACCTGGGTCAAGCGTTGGGCCGCGGTGCCGTGCAGGCGCTTGCCCAGCAGGAACCGTGCGTTCGAGGCGGCATCGCCGACCCATCGCTGCGCCGCCCATCGCAGGACGACGGTCACCACGGCGTACCCGTTTGGCGGCAACAGGCCGAACTGCTCGGCGGCACGATCTCGATCGCCGAGGCGGAGGTGACCGAGCCCGGTCCACCACGAGATCTCACCGGCGCTGAGCGGCAGGCGCGACACGAGCTCGGGATGGCCGGCTGTGGCGAGCTCGCATGCGGTGCGTCGAGCGCGGGGCAGATCGACGGCGTGTTCGACGCCGAGCCGAGTCGAGATCAGCGTCGGTTCGATCTCGGTGTCGCCCCAACCGAGCAGCGACGGACAGGTGCAGGCGATCAATGCTGCAGCGACGCCGCAACGGATGTCGGTGAGGCCCCCCACCGGCACGAAACCGTTCGGTCCGTCGGCCAGCACATCGACGGTTCGTCCGCTGGCGGTGACGATGGTGTCGACGAGCGAGCCGGGTGCCGGAGCGCGCAGTTCCGTCGGCGTCGGTCCGGTGATGTCGACTCCGGACGGATTGGTGGGATCGGCGAGGATCACCTCGGGAGAGCTCACCGCATCGGCAGCACCCTCGGTCGTCGCCGCCTGCTGTTCAGACGGGCGGACAGCCCCCACAGGCGCTCGCAACCAGAGCGCGTGCGTCGCGGTGCCGCCGCGACCGATGTACCCCACTCGCACCGCGTCGGGGCGGACGAGGACAGGACCGGCCATGGAGGTGTCACGTGAGCACCGTGGGCACATCGCCGCAGCGGTGCGATGTCCGCAGTGCAGGCACGTCGCCCCATGGAGCTCCACGAACGTGTCCGGCGTCAATCATCCCCCTCAGCCTCGACCCCATCCTGGTGGTCGCCCCGGTGTCGGTGGCGAAGGCTAACCCGACACGGCGGGCCTGTCCTGCACGCTCGAAGGCATCAGGCGTCGACCACCTCGAGCCGAACGCGCTTGTTGCCCTTGCCCTTGTTCTCCAACTTGATCACACGAATCCGGCCGACTTCGCCGGTGGAGCGCACATGGGTGCCGCCGTCGGCCTGCTTGTCGAGGCCGACGATGTCGACCACACGTATCTCCGTCACGGTCGAGGGGATCATCGACACCTTCGTGCGGATCAGGTCTTCGTCCATCACTGCCGTCGACCTCGGGAGGAACGACACCTCGATGACCCGGTCGGCTGCGAGCTCGGCGTTGACGAGATCCTCGACCCTCGAACCGAACCCGTCCGGCAACGGGTCGAACTCGAAATCCATTCGTGCGCTCAACGGCTCCATGTTCCCGCCAGTCACCGGTACCCGCCACTCGTTCCAGATCACCCCGCACAGCACATGCAGCGCGGTGTGTGCGCGCATGAGCCGATGTCGCCGGTCCCAATCGAGCTCGCCGCGCACCAACGACCCGATGGCCGGCAACTCGCCGCCGGTCACCGAATGCCACACGACGT
The DNA here is from genome assembly GCA_043725585.1 of Actinomycetota bacterium. Taxonomy (GTDB): domain Bacteria; phylum Actinomycetota; class Acidimicrobiia; order Acidimicrobiales; family Ilumatobacteraceae; genus VFMC01. The sequence continues at coordinate 111 of JAYSLK010000149.1, read as the reverse complement.
CGTCCTCCTTGCGGACATCGGTCACCGCGAGCCCGGCCAGCGTGCCGTTGTCGTGCGGCTGTCCGCCTCCGGTGGGATAGAACGCGGTGCGGTCGATCGCGATCGCACCTT
>JAYSLK010000148.1:0-3764 GCA_043725585.1 Actinomycetota bacterium | reverse complement strand
GCGATCTTCGATCGTTTGGGGATCGACCGCGCATCGGTGTCACCGTTCTGGCAGGTGTTCGAGATTGTGAGATCTCTGTCGGGTGGCTGACAGTCGCGGCCGTCGTGGTCGTTCATCATCGCCTTGACGCCACCCGTCTCCGGGCGGCCCACCCACACCGAGGAGAGCACTCATGAACACCATTGTGATCGGGGTCGACGGCAGCCCCAGCGCCAAGGTGGCGGCACAGAACGCGGCCACCATGGCCAACACCTACCAACGTCCGCTGCACATCGTGATGGCGGTGCCTCGTGTTTCGGTCGTCGAGGCGTCGTCGGGTTCCGACACGTTCCGCATCAGCACCACCGACATCGCCGAGCAGACGTTGCTCACCCTCGCAGCCGAGCTGCGCGCCACGATCGATGTCCCGATCACCACGGCCGTGGTGGTGGACGACCCGGCAACGGCTCTATGCGACGAGGCTCGGAGCACGAAGGCATCGATGATCGTCGTCGGGAACAAGCGCACGCAGGGGGCGGCACGGTTGCTCGGTTCGGTCGCGGGCGGTGTGCTGAGGGACTCGCCGTGCAGCGTCCACGTGGTCCACACCTACTACTGAACGAGCGCTGCGACGCCGTCCAGGCGTGACACCAGCGCGTCAGCGACCCGGGAGCGGTTGTGGGTCGAAGCTCCAGATCATCACGTTGAGCTGGCACGTCGTGGTGCGACGCCGGTGCAACGGTGTCGGTTGACCGTTGAACAGATGGTTGGTCTGATGGCGACAGCCAGACCGGAGATGGAGAAGACGATGAGCATGACGATGAGCGACCTGTCGGAACTGGTCCTGTTCTCCGGCTGCACCGCAGCCGACATCGAGCGGGTGGTCGGGCGGGAACCGGTGATCCGCCGGCTGATCGAGGGCGAGGTGCTGTGCCGCGAGGGAGAGCCGGCACGCGCGTGGTGGATCGTCCTCGACGGCCTGGCGGATGCCACCGTGGGCGGGCGGTACATCGCCACGATCGGTGAGGGCGAGACGATCGGAGAGCTGGCCCTTCTGGATGGCGAGCCACGCAACGCAACGGTCACCGCGGTCACCGAGATGACCGTGCGTGAAGTGGACGGTGGCAGCTTCCTGACGGCCCTTGCCGACACGCCGTCGTTGACGCTCGGATTGTTGCGCCAGTTGGCCACGAGGCTCCGACGGGCCAACGACCGTCCAGCGGCACCCTCGACCGCCGAGCCGGCGCCAGCGTCCACGACGACGAATCTTCCGGCGGTGCCAGCAGTCACCGCCTCCGTGAGCAGCGACGCCGCGGTGGCGTTCAACCCCCACGCTGCCGGCTACTTCGCCGATCCGTACGATCAGTATGCGGCGTTGCGCCGTCAGGGCCCGGTGCACTTCGCCGAGGCTTCGCAGACCTACATGGTCACTCGTTATGCCGATGTGCACCGCCTGACCAGGGATCGTTCGCTGAAGGTGTCGATCAGCTACGCCACCAGCACCCCATCGATCGAGGCCGAACGGGCGCGGCTCGGCAGGAACGACAAGGCCGGTCAGTCGATGCTCCGCAAGGACGACGACGACCATGCTCGCCTGCGCCGGCTGGTCAGCAAGGTGTTCACACCGAAGGCGATCGGTGACTGGCGGTTGCGTGCCGAGACGATCGTTGAGGACCTGCTCCTTGCGGCCACGGCCCGCGATGGCATCGATGTGATGGACGACTATGCGCTGCTCCTGCCCGCGCAGATCATCTCCGAGATGCTGGGCATGCCCCACGACGACATCCCCAGCCTGCGTCGCTGGTCGCACGCGATCACCAAGTCGCTCGACCCGTTGCTGACCCCGGAGGAGAGCGACGCGGTGGTGTCGGCGTCGCGGGAGATGATCGCCTACCTCGAGGAGATCATCGCTGACAAGCGTGTCCATCCGGCCGACGACATCCTGACGGCGCTGATCCAGGCGAACGAGGCCGGCGACACCCTCACTCACCACGAACTGCTGTCGCAGGTGCTGCTCCTGTACATCGCCGGCCACGAGACCACGCTGAACCTGGTGGGCAACGGGTTGACCCATCTGTTCGAGTTCCCCGATCAGCTCGACCGGTTGCGCACCGACCCGAGCGTCGACGCCAACGCGATCGAGGAGATGCTCCGCTTCGACTCACCCGTGCAGTTCACCCGGCGCATCGCAGCCGACGAGCTGACGGTCGGCGACGTCGTCATCCCCGCCGGATCGGTGGTGCTGCTCGGCCTGGGTGCCGCGAATCGTGACCCCGACAAGTGGGGGCCGACCGCGGACCGTGTCGACCTCGCCCGCGAGGGCGCGAACACGCACGTGTCGTTCGGAGGCGGGCCGCATCACTGTCTGGGTGCCGCGTTGGCGAGGCTCGAGGCCCAGATCGCACTACCCCGGCTGGTGCGACGGTTTCCACGGATGACGGCGGCCTACGAGCAGCCGGCGTGGGGAGCGCGGATGGTGCTCAGGGGTGTGGAGCGCCTGCCAGTGGCGTTGAGATGAGCTTGACGTCAGCTTGACGTGATCCTGAGGTGACGCGCCGGTGCAACACCTCGATGGTTGATTGATCGGGCGAGGGCCGACGGACGCGTGACGTGCCGGCCCGTGCGGAGGGTGCCACGTGCACCGGTGGAGGAGTGGGCGATGAGCGGACGGATGGATGCAAACCGGGTCGGCGGACGACGGGGGCGCGCTCGCGGGCGAGGTGTCCTCGGACGCCTCGGCCTCGCGGCGAGCCTGATCGCGGGCCTGACCGTGACAGCGGTCGTCGCCGTCACGCCACTCACCGCCGTTGCTGCCGACCCCGTCGTGTCGTTCGTCCGACCGACGTTGCAGTCCAGCGATCCGATCGGGATCGCGATGTCGGCAGACGGAGTCATCTGGAACATCGGCCCTACGACGGGCCCCCTGTGGAGGATCGAGCCCGCCTCCTTCCCGAGCTTCGGCCGCCCAAACCCCCTGAACGACATCACGCTCGGCCCCGATGGCAGCCTGTGGGTGACCGAGTCGGGCGACTGTGTCGCCGGGCGCGGTTGCATCACCAAGGTGTTCGGGCCGAGCGCATCACTGGGGGTCACGTGGTTCGCGGACCCCACCATCGTCGAGCCGCAGGGGATCATCACCGGTCCCGACAATTCCCTGTGGTTCACCAACGAGAACACGGTTGCCGGGACGCACTCGATCGGACGGATCACCGTCACTGGCGCCATCTCAAGCTTCCCCGTCACGCTCCCGTCGGGCGGGCGACTGAACTCGATCACGGCGGGTCCCGACGGGAACTTGTGGTTCACGAACGAGGGCACCGGCTCGACCTTCTCGAACAGCTCGATCGGCCGCATCACGCCCGCCGGCACAGTCACGCTGTTCACCGATCCGCTGATCGTCAACCCGCAGGGCATCACCACCGGACCGGACGGCAACCTGTGGTTCACGAACCTGGCTGGCAACTCGATCGGCACGATCACCACCAACGGAGCGGTCACACGGTTCACCGCGCCCAGCATCTCGGGCCCGGTCGACATCGTCAGCGTCGCCGACGGGGCCCTCTGGTTCACCAACTCCACCGGCAACTCGATCGGCCGGATCACCACCGCCGGGGCAGTCGCCAGCTACACCGACGCCAGCGTGAGTCGGCCGTGGTCCATCACCCAAGGCCCGGGTGGCGACCTGTTCTTCACGAACCGGACGACTCGCGCGATCGGGCGGGTCGACCTGCCGAGCTACACGGTCAACAGCACCGGCGACGGCAACGACGTGACGCCGGGCGACG
>JAYSLK010000147.1:0-2017 GCA_043725585.1 Actinomycetota bacterium | reverse complement strand
CTGCGCCGCAGCGAAGTGCTCGGTTTGCACTGGTCGGCGGTCGACCTGAAGAAGGGCACGATCAAGATCGAACGTGCACTCGTCGAGGTGCGCGGTGTGCCGACGTGGACGGACGGCAAGAACACACGAGCTCGCCGCACGATCCCGCTCGACCCTGGCACCCTTCGAGCACTGCAGGCGCACCGGAGATTCCAGGCCGAGGAACGATTGGCCGCCGGCCACGACTGGACCGATCAGGATCTCGTCATCGCCACGAAGACCGGGAACCAAGTCGCCCCCGGCAACTTCGACCAGACGCTCGAGCGGCTGGTCCGCAACGCGGGTGTGCCCCGCCTCACCTCACACGGGCTGCGACACACCGCGGCGACCCACATGGTCCGGCATGCGACCGACATTGGCGAGGTGCGAGCGGCGGCCGACCTGCTCGGCCACAGCCCGGACGAGTTGATGAAGACCTATGCGCACGTGCTGCCCGAGTCGGCTCGCACCGTGACCGAGAAGATCGGACGGCGGGCAGGCGAGATGTCCCGCTGATGTGGGCCTACTCCGACGAATCGGAACGAGGCGCAACGCTGCTGCTCGGACTCAAGGCTCGGACGCCTCGGACGCGATACTGCTTGCTGGCTCGGTCACGACGGCCTTTCGAGAAGGGACCGTGTCCGGATCGGCGCCGAGGCGGACGAAGCCTTTGCCGTCGATCATGTTTCCGATGATGCGTCGAAGCGACTCGTCGTACACCGGAATGCCGTCCCGGGGATGGCTGTCAGGGTCAAACAGGAGGGCGGACTCGACGTACCCGACGAAGCTGCCAGACTGATCGAGCGTCTCCACGAAGAGAGGCACCTTCTCCATGTCGACCGGCCCCACCGCCTGAGTGACTTCCGCTGGAAGCGGTCCCCGTTCGACTCTGGACGCCCGAGAATCGTTCGCCAGTGCAAGCCCAGCCCAGAGCCCGGTTCCGACGCCCACGGCGACGGCAGTCGCACCGATTGCGATCGTGCGCATGCCGATCTTCTTCGCGCTCATCTTGTCTCCTCTCACCCGGGTTCGTTGCCGGAGTTGACGGTTCCGTAGGTGTGGTAGGTGCCCGTGGGCACGTTCCAACCGCGTGCCCAGCTGACCGTGCTGAAAGACTGGATGCCAGCAGGATTCGAACAGAGGCTCAACCCCACGGTGAAGCTCGACGATCCATTCCCGTTGTAGAACCAACCGGTTGCCCCGCAATACTGCCCATCTCGGAATCCTTGGTTGTAGGCGCCGAAGTGGTTCGGCGGCGATGGCACAAGGCCGCCCCCGCAACTCGAGGTGCTGCCATACAGCCAGACATCGGTCTGATTGTTCAGCCCCGGATTCGTAATGCGGGATCGAAAGCAAACACTGGACTGGTCCGCCGCCGAAGGCGTCTGTGCCGTGGGGGTACCGCGCGTGATCGCAGACTGAGCTGCGAGCGCAGACCCGGCCAATCCCAGAGTGAGACCCGCCACGAAGAGCGCTACGGCGGAGATGACGAATCTCGGTTTCTGGCTACGAGCCTCATTTCCAGTCATGAGGCGAGGGTACGCCTCGTCCTCAGGTGCGTCAAGATCATCGGCGGCCCGATGAGACGCATACCTGCGACCCCATAATGTGCGCCCTTCTCTTGGTCACGCGTTCTGCCAAGCAGGTCTGCGGTGTCGCCCGGCGATGGCCTTTGTTCGTCAATCCACGACACGAGGACAGGGCAACTTCGTGAGGTCTGGCGCAGACTTGGACAGAGCGCACGACTCGATGCTGGACGACCATCGCCCCGGACACGACGAGCCGATGCTCTGGGCGGTCGACGCCATCGTGTGGGCGGTTGGCACGCGTGGCCACCAGCTCGATCGGGTGCGACGGATCACGGACATCCGCAGTGTCCGCCCCTGAACGCGCAACACCCGGCTACCCACCGTCCGGAGGGCTCACCGGGTGCACTTCCCCCCGCTACTGCAGGGAGCACGACCCATGATGCACGGCCGACTTCTTCGCTGCAACCCCC
>JAYSLK010000146.1:0-1567 GCA_043725585.1 Actinomycetota bacterium | reverse complement strand
CGGGTGGGAGATCCTTCTCGGCAACGGAGGATCGACGCTGTTCTGGGATGCGGCAACGTTCTCGCTCATCGATCGCGTGAGCGCACACGCTGTGTTCGGTGAGTTCTCGTCGAAGTTCGCCGAAGCGGCCACGGTGGCGCCGCATCTCGGCGAGCCGATCGTGAACCGGTGCGAACCGGGTGATCATCCGCTGCTCGACGAGGTCGAAGGCGCCGATGTGTACGCGCTCACCCACAACGAGACGTCCACCGGCGTGGCCATGCGATTGCGCCGGCCCACGATGGCCGGCGACGACGCCCTCGTGGTCGTCGATGCCACGTCTGCCGCAGGTGGGTTGATGTGGGACCCGGCGCAGGTCGACGTCTACTACTTCGCACCGCAGAAGTGCTTTGCGAGCGACGGTGGGCTGTGGCTCGCCGCGTGCTCGCCTCGAGCGCTCGATCGCATCCGGGCGATCGGCGCCGCCAAGCGATGGGTGCCGGCGTCGCTCGATCTCAAGATCGCCCTCGACAACAGCGTCGCCAACCAGACGTACAACACGCCGGCGCTCGGCACGCTGGTCCTGCTGAACGAGCAGATCGGATGGATGCTCGGCAATGGCGGACTCAGCTGGTGCGCAGCCCGGTGCAGCGAGTCTGCTCGGGCCCTGTACTCGTGGGCCGACCAACGGTCGTGGGCCAACCCGTTCGTCGTCGATCCGAGCAAACGCTCCGACGTGGTGGGCACGATCGACATCGAAGGGGTCGACGCCACCGCGGTCTGCGCCGCTCTTCGCGTCAACGGCATCGTCGACACCGACAGCTACAGGAAGTTGGGCCGGAACCAGTTGCGCGTGGGCATGTTCCCTGCGATCGAACCGAGCGATGTGGTCAAGCTCGCCGAGAGCATCGACTACGTGGTCGATGTGCTGCAGTGAGCGCCACGGCGGCACCGCTCCGACATGCGTCCCCATGGTCCTGAGATGGCCCTGAAATGGTCCTGAAATGGTCCTGAAATGGTCCTGAGATGATGGCGCCATGAACGTCGACGAGGTACTCACCACCGCCTTCGACGAGATGAACGCGATCGGTCCACTCCACGCACCGATCATGGTCGTCGCGCTCCGGGGTTGGTTCGACGTGGCCGAGGTCGCGACGGGCGCCCTCGACGAGTTGTTGAGCGACCGTGTCGCGCCGGTGGTCGCCTCGATCGACCCCGACCCGTTCTTCGACTTCACCCAGGAGCGACCCGATGTCTATCTGGACGACGACGACGAACGCCATGTTCGCTGGCCGACCAACGAGTTCCGCCTCGTCCGCAATCCCGGCCGCGCCCACGATCTGATCGTGCTGTCGGGCGTGGAGCCGCATCTGCGCTTCGCGACCTTCGCCGATTCGATCATCGCCGTCGCGAGGCGCCTCAACTGCAGCGTTGTGGTGACCGTGGGGGCTGCGGCCGAAGCGCTGCCGCACACTCGGCCACCGCTGGTCGTGGGCAGCAGCACCAACGACGGGCTCGTGCGTGCCCTCGGTCTGGCGCGACCCACCTATCAGGGGATCACCGGTCTGGTCGGCGTGCTCCAAGAGCG
>JAYSLK010000145.1:0-2866 GCA_043725585.1 Actinomycetota bacterium | reverse complement strand
CCCATCTCGGCGACCCAATGGAAGATCTCGGTTGGCTGTGCGTGAAGGCGTGGCGGTTCGGCTCGCCGAAGCCGGTGGCGGGCGTCGGCGAGTACAAGGGGTTGTTCGCCGCGTACGAGGCGGCCGGCGGCGATCATGTCGACCCCGATGCGGCGCGGTGGTGGGAGGTGCTCGGCACCTTGAAGTGGGGGATCATGTGCATCCTGCAGTGCAGCGCTCACACCAGCGGCGCATCGCGCAGCCACGAGTTGGCGGCGATCGGTCGGCGCGTGTGCGAGAACGAACACGACCTGTTCCTGGCGCTGGAGGGCCGCTGGTGATCCCTCATGACATGCCCACCAGCGCAGAGCTCATCGAGTCGGTGCGGGAGTGGCTCGAGCGCGACGTGATGCCGGGCACGACCGGCCGCCTGCAGTTCCACGCTCGAGTCGCGGTGAACGTGTTGGCCATGGTGGAGCGTGAGCTGGCAGCGGGGGCCGGTCAGGCGATGGCACACCAGGCGCGACTCGACGTGCTCGGCAGCACGGACGACGCCGATCTGGCGACTCGCATCCGCCACGGCGATCTCGACGATCGTCTGCCCGAGGTTCGCGACCTCGTGTGGGCCAGCGTGCGCGACAAGCTCAGCGTGGCGAACCCGAAGTACCTCGAGTCCTGATCTCGACCGGCTGGCCCGCAGCCAGCTGGCCGCAGGCGGCGTCGATGTCGGTGCCTCGATTGCGTCGAACGGTCGCGTTGACACCGCCCGCCTCCAGCAGATCGCGAAACTGCTGCACGCGCTTCGCACTGCTGCCGATCGTGGGCCAACCAGGGGTCGGGTTGAGCGGGATCAGGTTCACATGAGCGGCGAGGCGGAAGCGCCGGCACAGGGCGGCGAGCTCGAACGCGTCGCTGTCGCGGTCGTTCACCCCCTCGATCAAGGCCCACTCGAAGCTGATCCGGCGGCCCTTCACCGCGAGGTAGTCGGCGCACGCGGCCATCAGCTGCTCGAGCGGGTAGCGCTTGTTCATCGGCACGAGTGTGTTGCGCAGCTGGTCGTTGGCTGCGTGCAGCGAGACAGCCAGATTGACCGGTAGGCGACGGGCGGCAAGGCTGCGAATGCCCGGCACGATCCCGATCGTGCTGACGGTGAGGTGCCGGGCCGACAAACCGAGGTCACCGTGGATGCGCTCGATCGCTCCCCACACCGCCCCTTCGTTCGCCAACGGCTCGCCCATGCCCATGAACACGACGTTGCCCAGGCGCCGGCCCATGTCGCGGGCGTCGCGCGCCGCGCGGGCAACCTGTTCCACGATCTCGCCGGTGGAGAGGTGGCGCTTGAACCCGGCCTGGCCGGTCGCGCAGAAGCCGCAGTCCATGGCGCAGCCTGCCTGGCTGCTGACGCACACCGTGACGCGGTCGGGGTAGAGCATCAACACCGTTTCGATCCGGTTGCCGTCGTCGAGCTGCCACAGGTACTTCACGGTGTCGCCACCGTCGCTCATCCGCCGGATCTCCTGGTGGAGCGCAAGCGGCAGTTCGTCGTCGAGGCGAGCGCGCAGCGCCTTCGGCAACGAGGTGAGCTCGTCGACCGTGGCGAGTTGCGAATAGAGGCCGTTCCACACCTGGTCGAGTCGATATCGTGGCTCTCCAGCGAGTTGCTCGGCGAGTTGGTCGCGATCGACGTCGTAGCGCGTGAGGGCGCCGTCGGTCATGGCAGGAGACCGAGCTCCGCGGCGAGGGCCTCGTAGTGGCGCATCCGATCGGCGATCACGTCGAGGCTCGCGGTCCAGAACGCTTCGTCGGTGACATCGATGCCGAAGGCGTTGCCGAGCTGTTCGGCAGAGTCCATGCCCGCCCGTGACAGCAGGTCGTCATAGCCGGCCTGGAACCGCGCGGGGTCGTGCTGGTAGCGGGCGAACAGCCCGAGGCCGAAGAGCAGGCCATAGGTGTAGGGCCAGTTGTAGAAGTGCGAGCTGTAGTAATGCGGCTTCAGGATCCACATGTACGGATGTGCCGTCGTCTGATCGAGACCGTCGCCGTAGGCGTCGTCCTGCGACTGGAGCATCAGCTCGTGCATCTCGTTGGCGCTGAGGATGCGTCGCTGTCTGCGGGCGAACAACTCGGTCTCGAACAGAACACGAGAGCGAATGTCGACGACCACCTGCGCGGAGCCCTGCAGATCGACGTCGAGCAGCGCCAACCGATCGGCGCCATGGAGATGGCGCAAGCCGGCCTCGACGACCAGGGTCTCGCAGAAGATGCTCGCGGTCTCGGCCAGCGCCATCGGCAGCCGGCGCTGCAAGGGCGTGCGATGAGCCAGCTGCGTGTTGTGATACGCGTGGCCGAGCTCGTGAGCCGTGGTCTGGACCGAGTCGACCGAACCGCTCCAGTTCAACAGCACGAGCGAGCGGTCGTCGACGAGCGACATGCAGAATGCTCCACCCACCTTGCCATCTCGCGGCTCGGCATCGATCCAATGCTCGTCGATCGCACGGTCGACCAGCGCGGCGAGCGGGTTGCTGTAGCTCTCGAACGCGCTGCGCACGAGGCCTACCCCTTCGGGCCAGCTGATACCGGCGGGGGCAGTGGGCAACGGCGCAAGCAGGTCGCGCCACGGCAAGGCACCCTCGTGGCCGTGCAGGTGGGCCTTGGTGCGCAACCACTTCCGAAACTGTGGGAGCGATGTCGAGATCGCCGAGTTCATCGCGTCGTAGGTGGGTCGTGACACGCTGTTCGCGAACAGCGACGCGTCGAGCGGCGACGCCCACTGACGTCGTCGATTGAGCGAGTTGGCTTCGCCCTTGATCGCGTTCATCGCCGCTGCGCTGATCGTGGCGACCCGGGGCCACGCGTCGAGTTCGGCGTCGTACGCCGCCTGTCGAAC
>JAYSLK010000144.1:0-1888 GCA_043725585.1 Actinomycetota bacterium | reverse complement strand
CGCCCGCCGCTCCGGCAACGAGTACCTGTTCCAGATGCTGGCGATGCCGAACATCGAGATGCTGAACGGCATGGGCGTGCGCAAGATCATCGCCCAGTGCCCGCACTGCTTCAACACGTTGAAGAACGAGTACCCGCAGCTCGGTGGAAACTACGAGGTGATCCACCACACTCAGCTGCTCGAGCAGCTCATCGACAGCGGCCAGCTCGACGTGAGCCAAGCGACGCTCGAAGAGCGCATCACCTATCACGACAGCTGCTACCTCGGCCGCCACAACGACGTCTACCTCGCGCCGCGCAAGGTCGTCGGCTCCATCAAGGGCATCGAGATCGTCGAGATGCAACGCAACGGCACCACGGGCATGTGCTGCGGCGCCGGTGGTGCGCGCATGTGGATGGAGGAGTCGATCGGGACGAAGGTGAACGATGAGCGTGCACTCGAGGCGATCAGCACCGGCGCCACCCGCGTGGCCACCGCCTGCCCGTTCTGTTACATCATGCTCGACGACGGCGTGAAGGCTGCCGGGGTGGAGGAGGATCAGATGAAGGTCGCCGACATCTCGATCCATCTGCTCGAGGCAATCGAGGCTGGCGAGCGCAAGCTGGCCAACCAGGACGCACCACTGGCTCGGGTGCCGCCCGTCCCGGTCCCGGCCGGTTCGGCGGCCAACTCCGAGGCGACGGTGCAGGCCTTCGCGGGCACGGTCACCATCGACGCTCCCGACGCCACGCCAGACGATTTGGGACTCATCGTCGGCATCGGCCCGGCGCTCGAAAAGGTGCTCCACGAGGCGGGCATCCTCACCTTCGAGTCGCTCGCTGCGTTGACTCTCGAGCAACTCCAGGACATCCTGCCGAACCTGCACGACACCGCGGCCGCCAGGCACGACTTCATCGGTCAGGCAGCTGCCTTTGCTGAGGCCAGAGCGGACGGCATCGATCCTGCCACCATCGCGCGGGGCAACCAGGCGACCTGAATCCAGCAGATGCGGTCGATCGCGTCCCCTCAGGTCGGCGAGCGCCTGGACGGTTCGACTGTTCCTCCAACGGGCAAACCCTCCCAAAGATGAGTCAGCTTTCTTGGAAGTTCTCCCAGTATCGACTCGGCGTGGGTCCGCGCTGGCCTTGATATTTCGAACCGCGGGCCCCTTTGCCATAGGGGTTCTCCGCCGGCGTCGTCATCTGCATGAAGCTCACCTGGCCGATCTTCATGCCCGGGTAGAGGGTGATCGGCAGGGTGGCGATGTTGGTGAGCTCGAGGGTGATGTGTCCGTCGAAGCCGGCGTCGATGAAGCCGGCGGTCGAGTGGATGATCAGCCCGAGGCGGCCGAGGGAGCTCTTCCCCTCGATACGGGCAACCAGGTCGTCGGGCACCCCGATTCGTTCTGCCGTGGTGCCCAGCACGAACTCTCCCGGATGGAGCATGAACGCCTTGCCTTCCTGGATGGCGATCAGCTCGGTCAGGTCTTCCTGGTTCTGCTTCACGTCGATGACCGCCGACGTGTGGTTACGGAACACGCGGAACAGATCACCGATGCGCACATCGATCGACGACGGCTGGATCATCGCCGGATCGAATGGTTCGATGACGATGCGACCAGCATCGATCTGCTCGCGCAAGGTCCGGTCGGAAAGAATCACGGCGACAACCTAGTGGAGGCGGTTCTCTCGGTTCGGCGCCGACGAACGGCCCCACCGAGCCTCTCGCTCGATTCGAGCTGTGGGCGACGTCAGTCGAGCGGGGCGCGCCGGAACAACGCCAGCGCCGGCGTCCGAGCGACCACGGGCGACGCGACGAGCGCGGCCGCGAACCAGCAGACGAAGCTGACCCAATCGTTGAGGTGCACGCCGTGGGTCTGGCTCAGTCGGAGCAGTGTCGGACCTGACCA
>JAYSLK010000143.1:0-1637 GCA_043725585.1 Actinomycetota bacterium | reverse complement strand
GGCAAAGCTCGCACATGAATCGGCAAGCCGACGGCTGCGATTCGTCAGCCTGGTTTTCGATGACTCCTCACGGTCACTGCGGCCGGCGGGACGCGACCCGAAGCTGTCGGGCATATGTTCAGCCTCGAAGCTAGAAAGCAGACTGTCACTCGACCAGACAGCTTGTCTCGAGGCGCCCGCTAGAGCGTTGATGCGGAGCAAGGCCGCAGCATTTGTCGTCCATTCAATGCGGTTCACCAGGAGCAGCACCAGTGACATCGGCTTGACCACGTTCTCGACTGCGTCGCGTCGGGTACCGGCGGACCGCCAGTCGATCTCGGCGACGACGAGCACGACGGCGGGAGTGATAGTCGCCGAGCGGATCTTGCAGCTGACGCCGAGGCGACGGAAAATAGAGCGTATGACCTTCGTCAACCCTCACTATCTCGTCTCGACGTCGTGGCTTGACGATCATCTCGATGATCCGAACGTGCGGATCCTCGATGTGACGGCTAAGCTCAACTCTCGGCTTGAGAACCGGGCGAAGACCGACTGCTACGATCTGGGTCACATTCCAGGGTCGGTGTTCTTCGACGTCCCCAGCGGTCACGGAGTGCTGTCCGATCCCGACAACCTGCTGCCCTGGATGTGGCCGCCGGCCGACCGGTTCGTCGCCACCATGGCCGACTTCGGTATTGGACCGAGCACCCGGGTCGTCATCGTTGCCCGCACACCGCGGGCCGGCCTCGATTCGGGGACCATGTGGTGCACCCGAGCGTGGTGGACACTCCACGCGATGGGCGTCGAGTGCGCTATTCTCCACGGTGGCATCGAGAGGTGGATGGCCGAGGGCAGGCCGCTGGTCACCGATGTTTCGCCTATCTCGGCGGCCGAGCCGTTCGCTGTACGGGCCGACTGGGCTGCGTCGCGGGCCACGAAGGAGGACGTCGTCGATGCCCTCGCATCGGGCTCGTGCTTGGTCGACGCGTTGCCGGCCGACAGCTTTGAAGGAACTGGGACGGCCTATGGCCCTCGGTCGGGGCACATCACCGGTGCCGTGAACGTACCATTTCTGACGCTCATCGATGCGGAGACGGCCGGATTCGTCGACGCCGAGACGATGCGTTCCCGACTTGAGGCGAGTGGCGTCCTTGCCGAGCCGATCGTGATCACCTATTGTGGTGGGGCGATCGCGGCTACCGTCGTCGCCTTCTGCCTGGCACTGTTGGGCCACACCGGCGTCTCGGTATACGACGGCAGCCTGATGGAGTGGTCGGCCGATCCGGCTCTTCCGATGACCGACCCATCTTCCGGAGGCTGATCCCGCAGCGCCCGACCGACCGAAGATGCATCGCCGACACCGACATCCCGGCAGATCATTGCGGCATAGAGCATCGACCGCTCGGCCCCGAAGGTGTTGCCGACGAGACCGTAGCAAGTCATTTTTTTGCCGCGCAGTCGCTGAGCCCGGTGGCTGCCAGTCGCCGCGGAATAAGCTGAAAACGGTGAGACGCCGTATAGCCGCCCCTCAACAGCAGCGGCTTGTGGCCGCGACCGGTTGTTCCGGCGGATCGCCGTGAGGTGACTTTGGCCGGTAGGGCCTCGCGCCGGAGTTCAGCTTCCGGGCGCCGCCTCGTACTCATATTGGCGACCGTATG
>JAYSLK010000142.1:0-2727 GCA_043725585.1 Actinomycetota bacterium | reverse complement strand
GCGTCGATGCGCACGCTGTGCTCGCACATCCAATGGCCACCACCATCGAGATCCTGAACCAGGGTGCCGCCCATGGCGACGTTGAGGATCTGCATGCCGCGGCAGATCGCCAGCACGGGCAGGTCGCGTTCGATCGCAGCGTGCACGAGTGCGAGATCGAACTCGTCGTGCAAGCCCACCATCCCGTAGAGCGCATCGGTCGTGGGCTGCTGGCCGTAGCGATGTGGTTCCACGTCGCCGCCGCCGGGTAGCAGCACGCCGCCGAGTCGGTCGAGATAGGTGTCGACCATTCGTGGCGCCGTGGGGAGCGGGGGCAGCAGGACGGGAAGACCACCCGACTTCGCAACGGCGCGGCTGTACGGCTGACTGCTCGAGAACGCGTCGCGACGCCCTTCGTCGGAGAAGGACAAGACGCGACCGCAGATCCCGATCAGAGGCGGACGGGTCGCCTGATCGGCGGGCATGCTGGTCACCGCGCGGCCGTCTGTCGGAGGAGTGCGTCGAACAGCGATTGCTGCTGCGGGTCGGTGGCAGCGGTGTCCTCCGGGTGCCATTGCACCGCAACCGTCCACGTGGCCGCGTCGACCTCCATCGCTTCTGGCATGCCGTCGTCGGCGGAGGCGACGAGGCGGAGGCCGCTGCCGAGCCGACCGATCGATTGGTGGTGCACGCTGTGGCACTCGGAGGGCCGTTCGGTGCGAAGCGCTGCAGCCAGGCGGCTCGAGGCATCGACGCTCACAGGATGCTTGGCGAACCAGTGGTCGTCGGAGCCGATGTGCTGGACCAGATCGCCGCCGAGGGCGACGTTGAGGATCTGCATCCCCCGGCAGATCGCGAGCATCGGCTTGTCCGCGGCGAGCGTGTGCCGCACGACGTCGATCTCCACCTCATCGTGGTCGTCCACGATGCCATACAGCTGCTCGGCGCTCGGCTCCTGGCCGTACCGTCGAGGGTCGACGTCGCCGCCTCCGTGCAGCACCACTGCGTCGAAGCGGCTGATCAGCTCGGGTAGACGGTCGTGGAGGTTCGGGATCGGTGGCATCATCAACGGCACCCCGCCCGCACGCTCGACGGCCCGGAAGTATGTCTGGCCCGCAGCAAAGCTCTCGCCGCGCACGCCTTTCGATTCGGGACTCAGCCGACCAACGATGAGCACATGCGCAGCCACGATGTCCATTCTGCCTCGTGGACCGCCGGTCGACGACGCCTCGACTTGCGGTGGCCATCGTCTGACCGCTGCGCAGGATCGATCGGGTAGCCGGGACCGCGAGTCCGGCCTGACAGACTCGCGGTGTGCCCGATCTGCGCGACCACGCTCACACCATCATCCTGAGGAACCCGGCGACAGAGGCGCCGGTGCGCGAGCTGACGCTCGCCACGCGGGCCGACACCGACGCGGCGATCGCGAGAGCCGCTGCTGCTGGACCGGGATGGCGCGCTCTGGCTCCCGCCGACAGAGCGCGGTCGATGCGCCGGTTCGCCGACACCATCGCCGCCCATGCCGACGAACTGGCAGCGCTCGAGACGGCGAACATGGGAATGCCGATGGGCAACAGCACCTGGTGCGCGAATGCAGCCGCCGACGTGATCCACTACTTCGCAGGCGCCATCGACAAGCACACGGGGTCCACGATCCCAGTTGCAGGCGGGGTGGACATGACCTTCCACGAGCCTCTCGGCGTGGTGGGCCTCATCACCCCTTGGAACTTCCCGGTCCTGATGGCCTCGTGGAAGATCGGACCCGCTTTGGCCGCGGGGAACACTGCGGTGCTCAAGCCGGCGGAGATCACACCGCTGACCGCCATGCGACTCGGCGAGTTGGCGCTCGAGGCCGGGATTCCCGACGGCGTCCTGAACGTGGTGGTGGGCACCGGTCCCGAGGTGGGTTGGCGACTGGTGGAGCATCCGACGGTGCGCAAGGTCGCCTTCACGGGTTCGACCGCGGTCGGCAAACGGATCATGGCGGGATGCGCCGACCATGTGAAGCGACTGACCCTCGAGCTCGGCGGCAAGAGCGCGAACATCGTGTTCGCCGATGCCGACATCGAAGCTGCGGCAGCCGCAGCGCCGGGCGCGGTGTTCGACAACTCGGGCCAGGACTGCTGTGCGCGCAGCAGGGTGCTCGTCGAACGCTCGGTGTTCGATCGGTTCCTCGAACGGTTCGTCGACGCCTCGAGTCACTTCACCGTCGGCGACCCGACGTCGCCGAACACGGCGATGGGGCCGCTCGTCACCGCTGAGCACCTCGAACGGGTTCGGCGCTACACCGACGGGCTCGAGACGGTGTACACGGGCAGCGTGCCCGAGGGACCCGGCTACTGGCACCCGATCATGATCGCGACGAGCCCGGACAACTCGGCGACCATCTGCCGCGACGAGGTGTTCGGACCGGTGGCCGTCGTGATCCCGTTCGACGACGAGGCAGACGCGATCCGAATCTGCAACGACAGCGACTACGGCCTCTCGGGTTCGGTGTGGACGCGTGATGGTTCGCGCGCGCTGCGGATGGTGCGGGCGATGGAAGCTGGCACGATCAGCGTCAACTCGAACAGCTCTGTGCGCTACTCGACGCCGTTCGGTGGGTTCAAGCAGAGCGGGCTCGGGCGCGAACACTCGATGACGGTCCTCGACCACTACACCGAACTGAAGAACGTCTTCATCGCCACCGGCGCCTGAGGGCGCCGGATACCGTGAGCGCATGCGAGCGCTGCTGATCGCCAACCAGAA
>JAYSLK010000141.1:0-1986 GCA_043725585.1 Actinomycetota bacterium | reverse complement strand
ACGGTGGTGTCGGCCGGTTCGGTCATGGTCTCCGGCGGCGGGGCCTCGGTCGTGGGTACGGTCGTCGGTGCCGCCGTCGCGACTGGTGTGGCCTCGGAGCCTGGGTCCGAGCCACACCCGACAGCCACGACGGCGGCGACGAAGAGAGCGATCAACGAGCGTTGGGTGCGTGTGTGCATGCGCCCACCATGCGGTCGAACGCGTTCGAGCCGCTGACAACGATGAGCCCGAATGGCCTTTCGCCGGCCCGACCAACGCTCCGAAAACCGACTCCGAGCTGGTTGTACGCGGGTTGTCGGCGCCACGAATATCGTCTGACGACAGGGGAGGTCGCTGTGCAGGTGCGAGTGCTCGGTCCGGTGGCCGCTGACGATCAGGGCAGGGAGGTGGCGCTCGGTGGTCCGCGCCAACGCCGGCTCTTGGCAGTGCTGGTGTTGGGCGATGGTCGTCCGGTGTCCGTCGACACGATCGTCGAGGCCGTGTGGGCCCAGGGTGACGCTCCGGACACTCCGGCCAAGACGCTCCAGTCCTATGTCTCGCGCCTGCGCGGCGTGCTGGGCGACAGCACCCTGATCAACACCCCTGCCGGCTACCGCCTCGACCTCACCAATGGACCCGATCTCGATGCGCGGCTGTTCGAGGTCCAGCTCGCTCGTGCTCGTCGCGCCCCCGCGGTCGAAGCGCTCGACCTGATCGAGATGGCCCTGGCGTGTTGGCGCGGCCCGGCGTTCGGAGACCTGGCTGACGAGGCGTGGTGCCGACCTGCGGCGACACGGTTGGAGGAGTTGCGACTCGTGGCGATCGAGGAGCGCAATCGGGCGCTGCTGGAGCTCGGACGCCCCGTCGATGCGATCGCGGATCTCAGACGTCTCACCGGACTCCATCCGCTCCGAGAGGGATTCAGGTCGCAGCTGATGCTCGCCCTCCACCGCGCCGGCCGGCAGGCGGAGGCCTTGCGTGCTTTCCAGCAGTACCGGGCCTACCTGGCCGACGAGACAGGACTGGAACCGTCCGCCGAGCTGACCGACTTGGACCGCCAGATCGCATCCGCTGATCCCGCCTTGCGCGTGACCACCAGCGGACGGGATGTGCGGGGCTATGTGCTGACCGAGGTGTTGGGGCAGGGGACGTTCGGCACGGTGTACCGGGCGATGCAGCCGGCCGTCGACCGCGACGTCGCGGTCAAGGTGGTGCGTGCCGACCTGGCCGACGACCCGGAGTACGTGCGGCGGTTCGACAGCGAGGCCCGGATGGTCGCACGCCTCGAGCACCCCCACATCGTCCCGCTGTACGACTTCTGGCGGGAGCCGGGCGCGGCGTACCTGGTGTTCCGGCTCCTCCGAGGGGGAAGCGCCGAGGCGCAGCGATCGGCTTCAGGGCCCTGGCCGATCGAACGCGTCGTCAGGCTGGTCCGCGAGATCGGCAGTGCGCTAGTGGTGGCGCACCGCGCCGACGTGGTGCATCGCGATGTCAAGCCCGGCAACGTGCTCTTCGACGACGACGGCAACGCATATCTCGCCGACTTCGGGATCGCCACCAATGCGGCGCGGCACGATGGGGTGCCCGATGGGCTCGCCTCGGCTGCGTCACCGCTGTACACCAGCCCCGAACAACTCCGCGATGGTCTCTCCACCCACCTCAGCGACCAGTACGCCCTGGCGGTCATGGCGTGGGAACTGCTGGCGGGACGAGCCCCCTTCGATGCCGACATGCCCACCGACGTGGTGAGCCGGAAGCTCACCGATCCGGTTCCGGACCTGTCCGAGGTCAGGCCGACGGTGACCGCCGACATGGCCGCAGTCCTGTTCCGCGCCACCAGCGTCTGTCCGCAGGACCGCTTCGAGGACATGGCCGCTTTCGTCGACGCGTTCGAGGCCTCCGCCCACGGACGAGCGTCGGCATCGGCGGGCATGCGTGGTCGTCCGGCGGCCGACGGCGATTCGCGGTCCGAACGCGGACGCTCTCGGCCCGGCGCAACCGGTCCTG
>JAYSLK010000140.1:0-3238 GCA_043725585.1 Actinomycetota bacterium | reverse complement strand
CGATCCATCGAGCTGCACGAGATCGGTTCGGCAGGGGTTCAGGTCGGCGAACGGTGCGGGTTGCAGTTCGAGGCCGTGGAGCTCGCCGATCGATGCCGGGAGCTCCACCTGTTCGGCCCAGCGGCGATCGGTGGTGGTGCGCGACACCACACCGGCGATGGTGAAGGTGGCCGGCCCGACCGGCAAGGTGGAGGGCAGGGCGACGGTGCTGGATCCGGCGGCATCGGGTGGCGGGAGATCGATGACCGACCGGCCCTCGACGGTGTCGATGGTGAGCTGGCGGATGAGGCTGTGGCGGGCGTCGACCGGCTGGGTGATCGTGAGAGGTCCGGCAGACGGGGCCGCCAGTTCGACCGTGATCGACGAGCCGACGGCCTGGCCGAACGGGGTGGTCCATGCAGTCGTCGGGTCGCCGTCCACCGCTGCACTTGCAGTTGCGGAGGCGGCGCCGGTGAGGCGGCGATTCGACGAGGCGCTCGGCAGCGGATCGCCGGCCGACGCGTTGGCGAGCGCGTCGAGCAGGGGATCGGGCGCTCGGTCGTTGCGTCGGAGGGTGAGCGTCGCCTCGAACGATCGCTCCACGGGCAGGGTGAAGGCCCGACTCATGCCACGCTCCGGGTCGTCGCGCCACCGGTTGGTCGGGCGCACACGGTCGCGGGTGAGCACGATCGCCACTGGTCGGTCGGCGGTGAGCGTGTCGAGCGCGGTCGTCGGGAGCCGCACGGTCTCGAGGGCGACGGGACCCACCTCGGCGAATCCGACTGCGTTGGCACCCGTGTCGGGAGTGCTGGCGGCGAGTGGGGCGACCCGGGTGATGGTGATCTTCACGGGTACTCCCGGCGTGGTCGCCACCTCCTGGCCGGGCGCGCTCAGCGACCGCTCATCGAGATCGACGACGAGGGGTGTGCCTCCGCCGGCCTGCACACGCACCTGCGTGATCCAGCGGTTCGCCGTTGGCACCTGCTGTTGCACGAGGGTGAGCGTGCCATCGGTGCTGCTCAGCCGGAGCTGCTCACCTATCGGGTCGGAGCGGTCGGCCACACGCCATGCGGTGCTGAGGTCCGCGTCGACCGCCATCGCCGGGCGGTCCTCCGGGCGGAAGGCGAACGGTTCGCCGTACCCGGTCGCACGCACCTCCATCCCGCCGTCGAGCACCGCGATCGTCTGTTCGGCCGGTATCTCGTCGGGGAACACCGCGAGGCGTTCGTCGCTGGTGTCGTCGCGAAGAGAATCACGAGACGGGCCGCCCGTCTCGGTGAGGCCGCTCACATCTTGCGACCCGCGCCACTGGGAGGCCCGGTCGCGGTTGGAGTCGGTGACGATCAACAGCGAGTCGGCAGGCACGGCACGATCGTCCACCCCCGCGTCTGCCAGCCGGACGAGATCCGCCGCGTACACGATCGCCTCGGTGCCGTCGAGCAGGCCGGCCGCAGCTGCATCCACCACGCCGTCGCCGCTCCCGGCGAGCACGACGGTTCGCGTGGCCACGCGCACCACCGCCTGGGGGTCGTCGACCGGGACGAGCAGCACCGGTGCGATCGGCGTGCCGATGGAGTCCTCGATCAGCTCCTGCTCGTCCAGCATCGCGATGTCGGGAGCGTTGATCGTCGGCTCGCCGTATGGCACTGGTTCGCCCAGACCGTCGGGTCGGCCCGGGCCGCTGAACAGTGCGTCGACGAGCTCGGGCCGTGGCGTGCGGAAACGGTCGAACGCAAGGTCGTTGGCCACCCAGATCGTGTCGGCACCAAGCAGCCGGGCGAGGGGAGCGAGCGACGCCTGTTCGACGGTTCCCGCCTGGAACCGGTTGTCGAGCGCGTACAGCAGATCCATCGCCCCCGGGCTGCCGAGCGGGAGCAGATCGCGGGTGACCAAGGGCTTGTCGGTCAGACCGGGGAGGGGCGGATCGACTGTGTAGCCCCAGCGGAACGCACCGAACTCCGATCCTGGCAACTGCAGGACCCGGTGTTCGGTCGAGCCGGCGTCGAGAGATGCGACGGCCTCGTTCCATGCCGTGGGGACGTCCTGGTCGCGATCGAGCGCAGGGTCGACGTATCCGCCGCTCGTCGCCGCCGGGAGACCGACGACGGCGAGGGCAACGAGGACGATGGCGGCGATGCCGCCCGCATGCATCTGCGCCGAGGCGGACAGAGCGGCCAGCCGGCCGTGCGGCGCTGTCTGTGCTCGGCGGTGCCCCAGATGTCCCGCCATGGTCACCAGCGCCCCAGCGCCGAGCGCAAGCCCGAAGCCGCTCAAGGGCAGCGCTCGCGTGCTGCTGCGCAGCGCCAGCCCGAGAGCCGAGTCGCGCAGCGGGGCCATGAGGGGCGACGGCGAACCGATGGGATGCACACCCACCGCCAGCACGATGCCCGCGAACACCATCCAAGCGGCGAAGCGTCGTTGCGACCAGCGCACCAACGCCAGGCCCAACAGGCACACCGCCGTCAATGCGTACCCGGCAAGGATGACCTTCGTGCTGCCGAGGTGATCGATCGCCGCTGTCGTGGTGAACGCGTACGGATCACGCACGTAGAAGAGCCAGTAGCCGAGGCCGCGGAGGGTTTCGGTGCTGACCGACGTGAGCGACACGGCATCGAGGGTCTCGCTGAATGCCAGCACGTCGGCACCGTGACGGCCCTGCACCACGAGCATCACCATCCACCACAGCGACACCACGATGCTCACGCTGCCGAGCTTGATCGCGGTGAGCAGCGCGGTGCGCCAGGTGATGCTGCGCTGCCATGCGGCGTGGATGAGCCAGAGCGCAGGGCCGGGAGCCACGAGCGCGAGCGCGGCCGCGTTCACTGCGCCGATGGTGAGCACGACCAGTCCGAACAGGCCCACATCGCGCCATCGGGTTCGTGTCGTGGCTCTGACGGTGAGCCCGATCAGCCACCCCAGGCCGCCCCATGGCAAGAGCATCACCGAGGTGCGCGACACATACGGGAGGATGTAGGGCGACAGCGCGTACACGATGCCGGCAACGGCCGCTGCGCCTGCGGCCAGTCCGAGTTGCCTCGCCGCCCAACGCACTCCGAGGCCGCCCAGGAACAGCAGGGTGCCGATCCACAGACGATGTGCGACCCAGTCGGGCACACCGAGCCGGTCGAAGCACCAGAACCACGGTCCGGACGGCCACAGATAGGCGATCGTCTGGTGCGGCACCCAGCCGGCGAACTGGCGGGTGTCCCAGGTGAACGGAGCATCGGCGACCAGGCGGCCTGGATCGAGATAGAGGAAG
>JAYSLK010000139.1:0-2743 GCA_043725585.1 Actinomycetota bacterium | reverse complement strand
GAAGGCCGACAGCCGCCACGTCACCGCCTCCACACCCACGTCCGGAATCGTGAGGCCGTAGATGCGCCGGTAGTCGGCCTCGAACATCTCCACCACTTGATCGTCGGTGGCGGGCCACTCGTCGCCGCTGGTCTCGCCCACCCAGATGGTGATCTCGTTGCCTTGGCCTTCATAGCGGGCGTCGAGGCCGTACCGGAAGCGGATGGCCTCGGGGGCGACGCCGGCTGCGGCCAGCACGCGGCGGCCCTCGTCGCGGAGCTCGCTCAGCAGTGTGTCGCGCTCGGTGAGATCGACCGAGGCGAGGCTGCGCACCATGCTGCGCGCCAGATCGATGCGCACAGGGGTGACGAGGGTGCCGAATGCCGAGAGCACGCTGGCGTTCACAGGGAACACGACCCGGGGCGACTCGAGCAGCTCGGCCACACCGCACGCGTGAACCGGGCCGGCACCGCCGAATGCGAGCAGGGTGATGCCGCGCAGATCGGCTCCCTGCTCCACGGCGTGCATGCGCGAGGCGGCGGCCATGTTCTGGTTCACGAGCTCTTGGATGCCGGCCGCGGCGTCGTCGGCAGAGAGACCGAGCGGCGTCGCGACCGAGGTGAGCGCGGCGGCGCACGCGTCCATCTCGAGGATCATGTCGCCTCCCAGGAAGAAGGAGGCGTCGAGCAGCCCGAGGGAGAGGTCGGCGTCGGTCACGGCCGGCTTGGTGCCACCACGCCCGTAGCACGCAGGGCCGGGATCAGCACCCGCCGACTCCGGCCCCACCTTGAGCAGCCCGAGTTCGTCGATGCGCGCCTGGCTGCCACCACCTGCGCCGATCTCGACCAGATCGACCGATGGCACCGAGACCGGGAACCCCGATCCCTTCTTGAAGCGGTACACACGGGCGACCTCGAAGGTGTTGGTGAGCTCGGGCTCGCCGTCGACGATGAGGCACGACTTGGCCGTGGTGCCGCCCATGTCGAAGCACAGCAGGCGGTCCTCGCCGAGACGCTTCGCAAACCAGCTACCGGCGAGCGCGCCCGCCGCAGGGCCTGACTCGACCAATCGGATCGGGGCGCGGGCCGCGTCGTTGGCGGACACGACGCCGCCGTTCGACAGCATCATCAGCACCGACCCTCCGAACCCCTCACCGGCGAGCCACCTCTGCAACTCATCGAGGTAGGGGCCGATGATCGGCATCGTCGCTGCGTTGCAGGCAGTGGTGATCATGCGTGGGTACTCGCGGATCTGCGGCGAGATGTCCGACGAGATGCACACGGGCACGCCCAGCTCGGTGCGCAGGTGCTCGGCGATGATCCGCTCGTTGGCCGGATTGGCGTAGGAGTTGATGAGGCAGATGCCGACGGCTTCCACGCGTGCGGCACGGAGCTGATCGGTGATCGCCGCGAGGCCTGCCGGGGTCGGGCCACTGACGGCGTGACCGTGGGGGTCGGTGCGCTCATCGATCTCGACCACTCGGTCGCGTGGCACCGGCGGGGCCGGGAACTCGATCTGCAGGTCGTACATGTCGTAGCGATGCTCGTTGCGGATGAGCAGGGTGTCGCCGAAGCCCGACGTCGTGACCACACCCGCACGGCCGATCTTTCCTTCGATGAGCGCATTCGTGATCAGCGTGGTCGCGTGCACGATCGGGGCGGTGATGTCGGAGGGGCGCACCCCCGCTTTCGCGAGGAGTTGGGTGACGCCAGTGCGCACGCCGTCGAGCGGGGCGCTCGGGGTGGTGAGGGTCTTGTCGACGACCACCCGGCCCGACGTCGCATCGAACAACACGACGTCGGTGAACGTGCCACCGATGTCCACTGCGAGTCTCCAGTCGGCGCTCACGTGGCACCACCCGCTCGCTTGCTCTGCGCGGGCAGCTCGCCCCGCATGGTTCGCGGCGGCGCGAAGACGTCGAGGATCCACACTTCGTCCAGTTCGTCGTCGCCGATGAAGAGGCTCTCGCCATGCCAGATGGTGGCCGGCGCGAAGTAGAAGTCGCCTGCATTCAGCACGCGCCGGGTGCGATCTTCGGCGTCGCCGATGCGGAAGTCGAGGGTTCCGCGCATGATGACGCCGAGCTGCTCGTTCGAGTCGTGCTTGTGCAGCACCGAGCCGTCGGCGCCGCCCTTGATCCGCCAGAACCAGAACTCGAGGTGGTCGCCGATGATCACCCTGCGGCGAAAGCCATCGCGGTCGGTCTCGATGAACTCGTCGTCATCGAAGAAGTAGACGTACTGGTCGTGGAGCCGCTCGCCGTCCACGCTCGGGCCGTTCTGCTCGAGCGCGCTCACAACAGACGCTCCACCATACGACGTTCGACGTCGTCGAGGTGCGCCACCACGGCGGCAACCGCCTTGCGAGTGTGGCCTCGCACGACGGCGTCTGCGATGGCCTGATGTGCGGTCGTCGACGTCGAGATGATGTCGAGGACCTCGGCCCGGTTCACCTCGGCGTAGAGCAACGAGGAGAACTCGCCCGAACCGAACAGCTGGGCCAGCGCCTTGGCGTGCACCTCGTGCAGCAGAGGGTTCCCGCAGGCACGCGCCAGCGCGGTGTGGAAGGTGCGGTCGATCACCCGGAACTCTTCGAGGTCGTTGGTGACGGTCGCAGCCAGAGCGGCGATCTCTTCGCGTTCGGTTTCGGTTGCCCGCTTGGTGGCGAACTCGACGATTGCCGGCTCGATCACCTGGCGCACTTCGAACAGTTGGGTGACCAGCGCCTTGCGGTCGTCACCGGTGAAGTTCATGTCGGGCAACTG
>JAYSLK010000138.1:0-3124 GCA_043725585.1 Actinomycetota bacterium | reverse complement strand
GCTCGTGGTCTCGCCGACGCCTCCCGACGCGCATGTGGCCCAGCTCAACATCGCCACCCTCAGGGCACCCATCGACCATCCCGACACCTTCGAGTTCCGCGAGGCCCTCGCTCCGGTGAACGCGCTGGCCGAATCGACAACCGGATTCGTGTGGCGTCTGCAGTCCGACGAAGGTGACGCGACCTCGATCGTCGTCTACGCCGACCCGAACACGATCATCAATCTGACCGTGTGGGAATCGATGGATGCACTGCACGGCTTCGCCTACCGATCGCTGCACCGCGACTTCCTGCGCCGGAAGCACGAGTGGTTCGTCGACACCGCACGGCGAAGCGCTGTCTGGCACGTCCGCTGCGGCACGGTCCCCACGGTGGACGACGCCTTGTCCCGGTTGCGGTTCATCGATGCATTCGGGGAGTCGCCGTTCGCGTTCACCACGATCCCGGCCGGCACTTCGCGCCGTCGGCCGGTCCTCGTCGTCGACGACCGCCCGCTGACCGACGCCGTGTCGCAGTCGCTGATCTCCGAGCTGAACGCCGAGCTGTCGATGCACCCGGGTGACCACTTCTTCTCGCTCGACGAAACGGACGTGGCACCCGATCGAGGATGCTTCATCGTGGCGTGGCTCGACGGTGAGCCGGTGGGCTGCGGTGCGATCAGGTTGCTCGACGACGAGCTCGGCGAGCCGCCGGACCGCGCTGAAGTGAAGCGGATGTTCGTCCGCCGGGCGGGGCGGGGCCACAAGGTCGGCGCGGCAGTGCTGCACCAGCTCGAACAACGGGCTCGAGGTCTGGGCGCCACCACGCTGGTGCTCGAGACGGCCGACTACCTGCCGGCGGCCACGAGCCTCTACCTCAAGGCTCGCTTCGTGCGTCGATCCGCATGGGGCGCGTATCTGCACAGCGACTCGAGCGCCTGCTACGCCAAGGCGCTCACGTCCCTGTGACGCAATGGCTCAGAGACCAGAGGGACGAGTTGCCCTGGTTCGACCTCGGCCTTCTAACCTGACGGCGTGCTGTGCGTGATCCCCGTTCGAGATGGCGCACTGCCCGCGGGAGCGCTGGAGGCCGCCGACGAGTGCGGCCACCGAACCCTGCTCATCGGCCAGCAGGTCGAACTGGCTGCGGCGCACCTCACGGGCGACGTGCTGTTGTGCGAGGCCGGCGCATACCGACCGGGGGCGTGGGCCGATGCCCTGGCCCGCGTCCTCGCCGACGAAGCGATCATCGTGCTCCCGGCGTCGCCCGACGGCCGCGACCTCGGGCCCCGGCTGGCTGCGGCACTCGATCGACCGTTCTTCGCGGCGGTCACGCTGGTGACCGAACGTACGGTCGTGGTGCCGCGCGATGGAGGCCGGTCGATGCACACGATGCCAGCGCCTGGCGGCCTGGTCGCAACGCTGCAGGTCGGCGTTCGGGGCAGCGAGCCGTGCAGCCGTGAACGCTCGGTGAGGACGCTCTCCGTCGACCTGGCCGAGCCGAACGCTCGTGCACTCCCCGACGCCCGTGTGGTGGAGGTGCTGGCGCCAGACGCTGCCACCGTCGACCTCGCCGAAGCCGTCCGCATCGTCGGTGGCGGTGCCGGCCTGCGCACCCCGGAACAGTTCGCCCAGCTGGCCGACCTGGGCACCCATCTCGGCGCCAGCGTGGGGGCGACGCGCGTGATCACCGACCGCGGATGGGTGGGCCACGAGCGCCAGATCGGCACCACCGGCGTCGTGGTGGCACCCGAGCTCTACCTCGCGTTCGGCGTCAGTGGCGCGGTGCAGCACACGAGCGGGCTCGGCCACCCCGATCACATCATCAGCGTGAACGTCGACGCGCACTGCCCGATGATGCAGCTGGCCGACCTCGCCGTGGTCGCCGACGCCAACGAGGTGCTGGCCGAGCTGCTGATGCTCCTTTCCACACCGACGGATGGCAGCTCCACACCGACGGATGGCAGCATGAATGCCGCCGCGGAGCAGCACCGTGGCTGACGACTTCGACGCCGATGTGGTGGTGGTCGGCGCCGGCCCCGCGGGAGCGTGTGCCGCGATCGAGCTCGCCCGCTCCGGACGCCGAGTGGTGCTGCTCGAACGCGGACCGTTTCCTGGGAGCAAGAACATGTACGGCGGGGTGGTGTACCCGCGCATCCTCGACGAGTTGATCCCGAACTGGTGGGAGCAGGCACCGATCCAACGATGGGTCGTGCGGCGCTCCACGATGGTGCTCACTCCCACCCAGGCGCTCACCGTCGACTTCCGCACCGCTGCGTGGGGTGCACCTCCGTACAACGGCGCGACCGCGTATCGACCCGACTTCGACCACTGGCTGGCCGGCCATGCCGAGGCCGCTGGAGCGCAGTTGCTGAGCAGCACCACGGTGGTCGGTCTGTTGCGAGATGACCACGGGCGCGTCGCCGGCGTCCGCACCGATCGGCCCGACGGAGACCTGCGCGCGCGGGTGGTGATCGCGTGCGACGGGGTGAACAGCTTCGTGGCCAAACAAGCGGGGCTGCACCCTCCCGCCGACGCTGCGAACTACACCCTCGGCGTGAAGGAGACCTTGTCGTTGCCGAAGGAGGTGATCGACGACCGGTTCGGCGTGCGCGGTCGCGAAGGCGTCGACATCGAGATCCTCGGCGGCACCGGCGGGGTGAACGGTGGGGGTTTCGTGTACACCAACCTCGACACGATCGCGGTCGGCGCAGTGCTGAAGCTGCCGAAGCTCGCGGCGCAGAAGAAGCGCCCCGAGGAGATCATCGCCGCGCTGAAGGCCCACCCGGCCATCGCTCCGCTCGTCGAGGGCGCCGAGCTCAAGGAGTACTCGGCCCACCTGATCCCAGAAGCCGGGCTGTCGATGATGCCGAAGCTGGTCGGCGATGGCCTCCTGGTGGCCGGCGATGCCGCGGCGATGTGTCTGGCGGCCGGCATCTGGCTGGAGGGTGTGAACTTCGCGATGGCGAGCGGCATGTATGCCGCTCGTGCGGTCATCGAGGCGTTGCACCTCGGAGACGTGTCGGCCGCTGGCCTGGCCGGCTACGAGCGGCGCCTGTCGGAGACCTTCGTGTTGAAGGACCACCGGAAGCTCAAGCGCGCCCCCCACCTGGTGCTCAGCGACCGGGTGCAGCACCTGTACCCCGA
>JAYSLK010000137.1:0-1678 GCA_043725585.1 Actinomycetota bacterium | reverse complement strand
GGCGTCGCGAAGGTCGCGACCAAGAAGGCCGCAAAGCGCTGACACGTGTCGCGGCGGGTGCGTCTCGACGCTGATCTGGTTCGACGAGGGCTCGTCCCGAGCCGGACCGAGGCGGGACGCGTCATCGAGTTGCACCGGGTGCTCGTCAACGGCGCCATCGCCGAGAAGGCGTCGCGGCTCGTCGACCCCAGCGACGCCGTCGTCGTCACCGGAGAGCCGCGCCGATTCGTGAGTCGTGGCGGCGACAAGTTGGATGCGGCGCTCGACGCGTTCGACATCGACGTCACTGCGATCGATGTGCTCGATGCAGGAGCATCCACCGGAGGATTCACCGATTGCCTGCTGCAGCGTGGTGCAGCCCGCGTGATCGCCCTCGATGTGGGCCATGGGCAGCTGCACCCACGCATCCGCAATGACGGACGTGTGATCGTGGTCGAGCGGTTCAACGTGCGTTCGCTCGTGGCAGAGCAACTCTGCTTCGTGCCGCACCTGGCCGTCGCCGATCTCTCGTTCATCTCGCTGACGAAGGTGATTCCGGTGCTCGCCTGCGTGGTCGCGCCACGCGGCGAACTCGTTCTGTTGGTGAAGCCCCAGTTCGAGGCCGGCCGCGCCGAGGTGTCGCGAGGCCATGGGGTGATCACCGATCCGGCGATTCACGATCGAGTTCGCGATGAGGTGGAGACGTGCCTGGTCGGCGCAGGGTGCGCTGTCGTCGGCTGGTGTGATTCGCCGTTGGCGGGCGGCGACGGCAATCGTGAGTTCCTGGTGCACGCGCGCATCGCCGAGGCCGACGTGGTACGACTCTCGGCCGTGACCGGGATGGAACAGGGATGACCGATCTGATGAACCGCACATCGAGGCAGGGGCTGCTCGCATGAAACAGGTGCTGCTCGTCGCGCATCATCAACGGACCGAGGCGGCGGCGCTCGCTCGGTCCGCGGCGTCGTGGCTTCGTCACCACGGCCACGTGCCGTGGATGACCCGCGACGACGCTGATGCGCTCGACCTGTCGGACCTGGCGGGCGAGGGCGACCCGCGAGGTGTGGATCTGGTGCTCAGCTTGGGCGGCGACGGCACCATGTTGCGAGCCGTGCAACTGCTCGACGGAGCGCCCGTGCCGATCATCGGTGTCAATGTCGGCCTCCTCGGCTACCTGACCGAGGTGGAACCTCATGCCATGGAGCCTGCGTTGCAGCGATTCATGGCTGGCCCCGGTCTCCGTTCCGAAGACGGCGACGCTCGAAGGGGCGCCCATCAGGTCATCGATCCGGATCTGGACCGGGACGGCGATTGGGACGGCGATTGGGAAGTCGAGCAGCGGATGATGGTGGACATCACCGTTCGTCGATCGACTCGCGCGACCAGGCACGCCCGTGATGGTGTCGAGGGCGATGGTGTCGAGGGCGATGGTGCCGAGGGCACGTCATGGCGAGCACTCAACGAAGGCGTGCTCGAGAAGCAGGAACCCGGTCACACGGTGAGGATGATGGTGCGCATCGATGGTGCACCCTTCACCACCTATGCCGCGGACGGACTGATCGTCGCGACCCCAACGGGTTCGACTGCGTATTCGCTGTCGGCTCGAGGTCCGGTCGTGTCGCCGCGTCACCGGGCGCTGCTGCTCACGCCGGTGTCACCCCACATGCTGTTCGATCGCTCCCTGGTCCTCGATCCCGAC
>JAYSLK010000136.1:0-2428 GCA_043725585.1 Actinomycetota bacterium | reverse complement strand
ACCGTGCCGACGAGCGTGCCGACCGATGTGCCAGTGGTCGGCAAGGCCGTCAAGCGCCGCCGCCGTCGCACCTGGCCCCAGCGTCTGCTGCTCGGGCTGAACATCGTGGTGATCCTCGCCTGCTTCGGCGCCGCTGGTGGTCTGGTCGTCAGCCGCTACTACGGCAACACGATCAACCGCGTGTCGTTGGCCGATCCGACGCAATCCACCTTTCTCACGGGCACCACCGCACCCTCGAGCGGCTCGGACGACACGACCAACACTCCACAGGGCGGCACGATCGACGCCGGCCAACCACCGACCACCGAAGTCGGCGCTCCACCGGAGACCTTTCCAGAGGCCGATCCCGAGGCGAGCAACTTCCTGATCACCGGCGCCGACAACGGCTCGTGCATCGACCCGAACTCCCCGTACGCCGGCGCGTTCGGCAATCGCGAAACAATGGGTGAACGCAGCGACACGGTGATGATCATGCGGGTCGACCCTGCGACAAAAACTGCCGCCGTGTTGTCGTTCCCTCGCGACCTGTGGGTCACCATCGCCGGCCGCAACGCCAACAACCGGATCAACTCGGCCTACGTGCGCGACGACCCCACCCGCCTGCTCGGCACCATCTACAACAACTTCGGCGTCCGGGTCGACCACTACATCCAGATCGACTTCTGTGCCTTCAAGACGATCGTCGACGGGCTCGGTGGCGTCGCCGTGCCGTTCGAGTATCCAGCTCGCGACAAGAACACCGGATTGAACGTGCCCACCACCGGTTGCTTCACCTTCGACGGCGACCATGCCTTGGCCTACGTGCGGTCGCGCAAGTACCAGTACCAGGACACCGATGGGAAGTGGAAGAGCGATGGTCTCTCCGACCTCGGTCGGGTCTCGCGCCAGCAGGACTTCCTGCGGCGCGTGTTGTCGGCGGCGCTCGATCGCGGGGTCACCGATCCGGCCGTCGCCCGCAGCCTGATCAAGGCAGCGCAGGACAACGTGTTGGTCGACGAGGGGCTCACGTTGAACAAGATGCTCGAGTTCGTGGGCGTGTTGCGCAACTTCGAACCCGGCGGCATCGCGACCTATCAGATCGAAGCGACCGGCGCGGACGTGGGCGGGAACGCGGTGCTGATCCCGAAGATCAACGGCGACAACATGCAGGCCATCCTGGCGATCTTCAAAGGCGATGCCCCGCTGGCCGGCGCCCCGGTGCAGGTGTTCGACACCACGACGACAGCGGCGCCCACCACCACCGTGTCGGGCCCGACCACCACGACTCGCGGGAGTACGACGACCAGTACCACGATCGATCAGGCACCGCCCTCCACCGTGCCTGGCCCCACGGAGAACACCAAGGGAATCGTGCCGCCCAAGGGCGTCGAGTGCTGAGGGTTCGAACCAGAGCGGCTCGCCACGCCAGCTGGGCATCTCAGCTGAGCATGTCAGCTCAGCAGGTCGGCAAGCGCGTCCACCACGCTGCTCGGTCCGGTCGCGGTGGCCAGCCTGGCGCCGACCCGTTTGGCGAACGCCTCGGCCTCGTCGCTGTCGCCGGCAGGCGCCACGACCACCAACTCGTCGAGGGCGCGTGCTGCTTCCAGCGGGTCGCCTTCCACGGTGGCCCGGCAGTCGCTCAGCAGGATGGCCACCTTGCGCCCGGCACGGCTGCGGCGCAGCTGTTCGCTCGCGACATGCAGGGCTCCCGCAAGGTCGGTGGTGCCGAAGCCGCGCAGTGACAGCACGTCGTTCACCACCTGCTCGCCCGACTTCTGCACGTCCTGGCTCTTGGCCACGACCACGTCCTTGCCGAACGCCAGCACGCTGTAGTCCACCGGTGACCGCCACGCCACCGCTGCAGCCGCAACCGCGGACGTCGCCAGCGGCTTGCCACCCATCGAACCGCTGCGGTCCACCAACAGGCACAGCGCCGTGCTCGGTTGCACCCAGCCACGAACGCGCAGGCGTTCGGTATCGACCCGCCGAGGATCGCCACCCGCTTCCACGATCGCGTCCATGCTGGCGTCGATGTCGAGGTCACCGCCATCGGGTCGGTACCGCTGCTCCACGAGCTTGCCCACCCCTCGCCGCCGGGTCGGTCCCCGACGGCTGAGCTCGAGGAACAGCCGTCCCGCAAGACGGCGAGCCAGTTCACGTAACTTCGGATCGGTGGCAGCCGTCAGATCGGCGAGCAATGCCATGGTTTCGTCAGCGTCGTCGCGCATCGCTTCGTCGACCGCAGCTTCGTCGAGCTCACCGACTTCGGGCGACATCTGCTCGAAGCGGGGGTTGCGGGCCAACTCACGGCGCGAGGTCGTCTTCTTCTGAGCGTCGGCGACGGCCTCGTCGGCCTCGGCACCTTCCTTCGCTCGAGGTGGCTGCTTCAGCGGGAGTTGGTGGCCCCTGTCGGGGCTCCATCTTTTCCCTCATCACCCATGCCGTCGCC
>JAYSLK010000135.1:0-2474 GCA_043725585.1 Actinomycetota bacterium | reverse complement strand
GGCTGCCGCGAGCGCGCCGTTCGGGACGGTGTTCGGCGAAGTGATGTCGGTGGCCAGGGTCGACGACGACGGCTGGAGCACCCCGTCGCTCGAGGCGCTGTCGTCGTTCTCCCTGCATCCGGGCACTCACGCCCTGCACTACGGCAGCTCGTGCTTCGAAGGTCTGAAGGCACATCGCACCGTCGATGGCGACATCCGGCCGTTCCGCGCCGCCAAGCACGCCGCCCGTCTCCGGCAGAGCTGCGGCCGACTGCTCCTGCCGGCGCCATCGATCGAGCTCGTCACCGAGTTGATCGACATGGCCGTCGCAGCAAACGCAGCCGTCACCCCGCCGGCCCCCGGATCGCTGTACCTGCGTCCCACGATGCTCGGCACCGACATCACCATCGGTGCGGCTGCGTACCCCAGCCGCTCGGCGATCCTGTACGTCTTGGCCTGCCCGGTGGGCGACTACCTACCGCCGCGCCCGCTCACGATCGTCGTGGAGACCGAGGTGCCTCGGACCACGCCGCAGTTCGGCGTCGTGAAGACGGGTGCCAACTATGCGATGGCGTTGGGTCGCATCGATGCTGCCCGCCGCGAGCACCAGGCCGACCAGGTCCTGTTCGCCCCTGGGGGGATCGTGCAGGAGACCGGGGCTGCGAACGTGCTGCTGGTCGACGGCGATCATCTGGTGACACCCGAGCTCACCGATGCGTTCCTGCACGGCGTCACCCGCGATTCGCTGTTGCAGGTTGCGCGCAGCCTGGGCTGGAAGGTCGAAGAACGCACGGTCACCGTCGACGACTGCGTCGAGTGGGCGCAGCGCCCCGGTGCCGAGATCGGCCTGATGGGCACCGCCGCCGTGATCGCGCAGGTGGGCACGCTCGTCGTCGGCGAACAACGGATCGATCTGACTGCGCAGGCTTCGAGCAAGCTGACCGAGCTCCGCCGCACCCTGGGCGAGATCCAGACCGGGAGCCGGTCGTTCGACTTCGTCTGACGCGAGCCATCCCACCGCGTCGAGCGTCGGCGGAATGCGCCGCGGCGAGGGACGGGTCAGCGAGTGCCGCTGATGTCGGCGCCGATGTCTCGTGCGGATTCACCCTCGGGCGCTGCGATCTCGACGATCGGGTCGTCGCGGTCGTCGAACTCCAGGCGCAGCGCCCGACTGATCGTGGCGTGCATCTCGTACATGGCCGTGATGTACGTGAGCTCGAGGATCGCCTCGTCCGAGAGATGGGCCTTGAGCACGGCGAAGTCGGCATCATGAACCCGGCCGCCGTTCAGCACCAATGCGTCGGTGTACGCGAGCACCGCCCGCTCCACCGGCGCGAAGCACTCGGCCGTTCCCCACGATGCGATCGCCGCGATCTTCTCGTCGCTCATACCCAACGCTCGACACGACTTGCAGTGCTGGGAGAAGACGAACTGGCTGCCCCTGGCCCACCCGGCCCGGGTCTGGCCCAGTTCGCGCAGCACCGGGTCGAGCCGCCGGGACGGGCTGCGGTACAGCCCGAATCCATCGACCGCGTGCTTCATCACGTCGGGCACGAGGGCGAAGACGCTCCACCAGTCGCCGGGCGTGCCTGTCGCCGTTCCGGGTTGGGTCACCGGGTCGCGGTCGCCGAACAGCAACCCGTACATGGTCGAGGTCAACTCGTCGGTCACCTCGGAGCGTGGCACCTGGCGAAGTCTCGTCATGCTGGCAGCCTCGCGCCACCAACGTTCATCCCGCGCGAACCGTGCGTTCACCGCCACGACGGACGGAGTCCATCTGCTCGGCGCACGATCGGGAGATGAGCACCATCACGCGCTGGTTCTTCCGCTCGCTCGATCGGCTCGCGTCCGCCTTCGTCACCGAGACCGTCACCGCCGACGGCACCCGCGTGTTGCTGGCGCTCGACCCGTCGTGTCACGGCCTCGATCTCGTCCTGGTGATCAGCGACGTTCACGACTGCGACGGGTGACACGTTGCTGACGATCTCCGCAGCCTGACCTGATGGCTGTCGACGGGCGGACTGCGCGCCGGGAGTCACCGGCCGGATACCTCTGTGGGTATCGGGACCTTGTTCCCTGGTCGGACGGCCGGAGCGGGCGTTCCATGGAGGCATGACACATCGCATCGTGATCCTCGGCGGTGGCACCGGGGGGACGTTGACGGCGAACCGCCTCCGTCGTGTGTACACGACCGACGAGGCCGAGATCGTCGTCATCGACCAGGACGACCGCCACGTCTACCAACCCGGCCTGTTGTTCGTGCCGTTCGGGCTGACCCACGCCGAAGACATCGTTCGGCCGCGCAGCCGTCAGTTGAAGCGGGGAGTGACGTACCACCAGAGCCCGATCGACCGGGTCGACATCGATCAGAACCAAGTGTTCCTCAACGATGGCTCGACGTTTCCGTACGACCTTCTCGTGGTCGCCACCGGCGCGACGTTGGTGCCCGAAGAGACCGTCGGGCTGACGGGCCCGGGCTGGATGGAGAAGGTCTT
>JAYSLK010000134.1:0-7197 GCA_043725585.1 Actinomycetota bacterium | reverse complement strand
TTCGCGCCATGTGTGACCGGAGTCGGCAGTCGCGCTCTGGATGGCGAAACGAAAGGGGGTGCTGCTCATCGGCGGGCTCCTCGGGTTCCAGGTCACCCTGACGGCCAGGCGACACAACCATTCGTAGCACCTCCGTGCCTCCCGTTCGCTTCCCGGAACGGTCCCTCCCGTGGTCTTTCCGGCAAACAACCCACCGGTCCTCGTGCGCGATCGTCTGCTCGTCCATCCCATGGCGGCCCAGCGCGTGCTCGAACTCCTGAACCGACCCGGAACGACCCATGCCGAGTTGTGCTCGTTGGTCGAGATCGACCCCGCACTCGCGGCTGCGGTGCTACGCACCGCGAACTCCACCCACCTCGGCTACTCCGGCCGCATTGCAGGAATCCGTCACGCCACGGTGCTGCTCGGCGGCTCGCTCGTCGCGTCGCTCGCTGCGAGTCGGGTGGCCGACCTCGTGTTCGATGTCGCGCAACCCGACTACCCCGAATGGCTGTGGCAGCACTCGCTGGTGGTCGCCAGCGGCGCTGCCGTCCTGGCCACGTACATCGGCGAGAACGCCGACGACGCGTACACCACCGGCCTGCTCCACGATGTGGGCTCGCTCTTGGCCGCAACCAACGTGACCGACGCAGTATCCGGTGATGCAGGCCCGACGGGCGATCTCGGAGCTGCCCAGGTCGCCGCCGGTGCCGATCTGCTGCGTCGGTGGAATCTGCCCGATCGGGTCGTTGCTGGCGTCCGTTTTCACCGCGCCTCCGCCAACGGGCTGGTCGGCTTGTTGGAGCGACTGGTGGCCACCGCGAGCGCGTTCGCCGCCGAGATGGGAGCCCCCGGACCGGAACGCCTGATGTCGCCGTCGGAAGCGATGCGCATGCTGCAGTGCACCTCCCGACCCGACGACGTGATGTCCGCGATCGATGACGAAGTCACCCGCCGAACCACGCTGCTCAGGGCGGAATGATGGGGGTCATCTCCGCTCTTTCCGAGATGCACCGCGCGGCCGTCGAACAGATCCGCGCGGGCGACCACACTGCGTTCCTGGTCGGGTTTCTCACGACGTCGACCATGCTCGAGTTGTCGGCCCTGAACAACGCTGAGCTCCGGCTCGAGGAATACGCCCGCGCCGCTGCTGAGACCATCACTCAGTACGCGCCGATCGACTGCGTTCGTCTGCGGTTGGAGCCGGAAGACCTCCCCACAGTCGTCGCCACCGTCGGGCTGACCATCGCGGGTGGTGACCCCGACGCTCGAATCGCGGACGACTCGCTCGAGCTGCGCAACTCGGCGCGGACCGAGGTCCCCGGTGTCGGTGCTGTGGTGCTGTCGGCGATGGACCTCGCTCCAGCACTTCACGAGGCCGACTTCCTCGCGATCGCGGCCGAGCACATCGGCACCGGCCTCCGCCAGATCATCGAGGCTGAACGCCTTCGCCGACGTGCCGCCGTCGCCAACACGTTGGCGCTGATCGCAGCGCTCAACGAGCTCTGGAGCCAGGCCGAGCTCGAGTCGCTCACCAGCGCGATGGCAGTGTTGCCAGGCGTGCACGCTGCGAGTCTGAGTGTCGGCGCCACCCGGCTCGCAGGTGTGCTCGATGCACGTTCCGGGACGCTGGACGGCCATGTCGTGGAACGATCGTTCACGATCGACGAGCGTGTGCAGGCCGACGTGTCGGTCGCCTACGCCGATGAACCGACCGTCGACCAGCTCGATGTGCTGGATGAGGTGCTGACCACGCTCGCGGCCAACCTGTCGCGGATCGAGCAGATCATCCGCCTCACCTCGGAGGCGGAGACCGACCAGCTCACGGGAGTCTCGAACCGCCGTCGCGTCGGCAAGTCGCTTGCAGCAGCGCGGGCGATGTCCGATCGACGCCACGAACCTTTCGCGGTGCTCTTGTTCGACCTGGACCACTTCAAGTCGGTGAACGATCAGCTGGGCCACACCGTGGGCGATCAGGTCCTGATCCGCTTCGCCGAGCTGTTGCAAGCGAACGTTCGTCCCTTCGACACCGTTGCCCGTTGGGGTGGAGAGGAGTTCATGCTCCTGTGCCCGGACTGCGATGTCGCGGGTGCCGTTGCAATCAGCCAACGCGTGCTCGAACAGTGCCCCGGCAGCTTCGACGAGATCCTGCCGGCTGCGCTCCGCCAGACCACCTCCGTCGGCATCGCTGTGTATCCCGAGCATGGCACCACCCCCGAATCGGTGATCCACATCGCCGACGAGGCGCTGTACCGGGCAAAGCGCGAAGGGCGTGATCGGTGGGCCGCAGCCGGGGTTGAATCGAGGGTCTGACGCCCTCTGGTCAGCCCGTGACCCGCTCCCCTGCCGCCAGGCGCACCACTCGCGATTCGGTGACGAGCGCCGTCACGAGATCGAACGGCGTGATGTCGAATGCGAGGTTGAGCGCTCCCGACGCGAGCGGCGCAAGACGGCGGCCGTGCCAGACCAACACCTCCTCGGGGTCGCGGGCCTCGATGTCGATGTCGCCACCCGACGGCGTCGACGGATCCACGCTCGATTCCGGCGCCGCGACGATGAACGGTGTGCCCGCCCTTGCGGCGGCCAGCGCGAGGGGATAGGTGCCGATCTTGTTGGCGACATCGCCGTTGGCAGCGACCCTGTCGGCGCCGACGATGATCACGTCGACCAGACCACGAGAGATGACCGAGGCGCCCGCACCATCCACCACCACGCGATGATCGATTCCCATCTGAGCCAGTTCCCAAGCGGTCAGACGAGCGCCCTGCAGCAACGGCCGGGTCTCGTCGGCGAACACCTCGTGCAGGTGGCCACCCTCGTGGAGCGCGCGGACGATGCCGAGAGCGGTACCCCACTCGACGCACGCCAGGCCGCCTGCGTTGCAGTGCGTCAGCACCCGAACCCGGTCGGGATCGGTCACGAGCGAGCGCACGTGGTCGGCGCCACGAGCGGCCAAAGATCGGTTGGTAGCCACATCGTCGTCGACCATCGACCGAGCGAAGGCAACGACGCCGCCTGCGCCATCGACGTTGCTCGGATCAGCGTCGAAGCGATCCAGCACCCGGTCGACCCCCCACGAGAGATTCACCGCGGTGGGGCGGGCAGCTCGCACCCGCGCCGCCTCGGCGCGAACCCACGTGTCGTCGTGGCCGTCACGTCGTGCGATCACCACAGCCAGTGCGACGGCGAGCCCACCGGTCACGCCGATCGCCGGCGCGCCGCGCACGACGAGGCGCGCGAGCGCGTCGATCACGTCGTCGACGGTTCGCAGCGCGACGAGCGCCAGCCGATCGGGCAGCATCGTCTGGTCGATCGCGACGAGGTGATCACCGGCCCAGTCGATCGTGCGCGGCACCTCGCCCCGATCTCCTCGATCGTTCAGGTCGATCATCCCGTCGTTCGTCCGGTCGGCGGCCACGAGTCGACAGTACAGTCGATGGCGTGGAACTCGCCGCAGCACGACGTGATCTGCACGAGACGTTGTTGCGGATGGTCGACGACCGATTGGTCGTCGGTTCCGCCGGCAATGCCAGCGTACGCGTGGGCGATGACTCCCTGGTCGTGTCGGCCGGGGGTCGCCTCTCTCGCCATCTCTCGCCCACCGATCATCCGCTGATCGACCTCGGTACCGGCGAGGTGCGCAACGGCCTGCCGCCGACCAGCGAGCTGGCACTTCACCTGGCGGTGATGCGCGCCTTTCCCAACGTGAACGCGGTGGTGCACACCCATTCCCCGCATGCCGCCGGCTGGTCGGTGGCGCGGCTCGACCTCGACTTCGTCTGCAACGAGAACATCGGACCCGCCGGCGAACGAATCCTGGTCACCGATCCCTACGCTCCGCCGGGCACCACGGCCCTCGCCGACGCTGCGGTGGCCGCGTTCCGGCGCCAGCCAGGGTCGCGGGCCTGCTTGCTCGCCAACCACGGCCCGCTGACGATCGGAGCGTCGCTCGACGCGGCCTACACGGTCGCGCAACAGGTGGAATGGGTCGCGCAGGTCACGTTCGTGGCACGTTCGATCGGGCATGTGCACGTGATCGCTCCTCACGACCAGGATGCGATCGGCACCACCTACGGCTTCACCGTGGCTCGTTCACCCGAGCCTCGTTGATCGCCGATCGTCACCGCTTGCTCGGGCCGGTGGCGCGCACCATCGTCCACGGCAGCGGGCTGGCCACCTTGTCGACGACGAATCGACGACCGACGAACCTCGCGAAACCCCACCTGGTCCAGTGGTTCACGTGGCCCGGGGTGTTTCCCCAGCTGCGCAGGTAGCGACGACGCGCCATGTTCCCCGCCCGCCAGATGGGCTCGAACGGCACCGAGGCGATCATCGTGCCCGCCGGGCGACACACCCGCGCCAGCTCCGCCAGAGCACCCTCGGGACCGGGCACGTGTTCGAGCACCTCGATCGCCATCACCAGGTCGAACGTGTCATCGGCGAAGGGAAGTCGCGTGGCATCGCCGAACATGCACGCCAGCTCGAGGTTCCGCCAGTGACCCGCGAGCTCGGGGTCGGGAAGGTCGAGGCCGACCAATGTGGCCAACGGGAACCGGTCGCGAACCCGAGTCATCACATGACCCTCACCCACCCCGATCTCGAGGATCAACGCGGGTGCCTGGCCGTCGAGCATCGACTCGAGCGAACGCATGAAACCGGCCATCATCTTCTGCTCGATCGGGTTGGTGCTGCCGTACTTGTCGTAGGTGTTCCCGGTGGGCGTCGCGCTCGACGACAGCGGTTCGTCACTCACGCCGGCGGCACCTGGGACGAAGGTTTGGTCGATCGCACCACCAGGTCGGCGAGGAGACCCACCGAGATGGCTTGCAGGGAACCCAGCAGGATCAACAGGGTGTTCGCGGCCAGCCGGAAATCCTTGTCGACCCAGTCGTACCCGAGCTTCACCAGGCCGAGGGCGAACAAGCCACCGCCGACCGGCAGGAAGATCTTCAACGGCTCGTACGACAACGACATGCGGACCACCTGCAGCAGGTAGCGACGCGTGTCCTTCCACCAGTGGAACTTCGAACGGCCGGCGCGCGGGAAGTAATCGATCGGCACGTAACGCACGCTGTACCCGTTCGACAGGAACGACATCGTGAGCGTGGTCACGCAACTGAACCCCTTGGGCAGGTGGTGCACGTACTGCATGGCGACGTCGCGGCGGAACGCACGCAAGCCGGAGTTGAGGTCGGCGATGTCGGTGCCCGACAGGTAGCACGCCAGCCGGCGGATGAACCACTTCGCCGGCACCCGGAACATCCGCAGCGTGCCTTCTTCGGTGCGCCGCGCTCCGACCACGTGGTCGTAGCCCATCATCGAGTCGACCAGCTCAGGGATGCGATCGTTCGGGTAGGTCATGTCGACATCGGTCCACACCACCACGCGCCCTCGCGCAGCGGTGGTACCCGTGCGCCGCGCTGCGCCAGACCCACGGTTGAAGCTGTGCCGAATGAGCCGGATGCCTTCGATCAGCGGCAGATCCACCTCGGAGCCGTCGTCGGAGCCGTCGTCGATGACGATGATCTCGTATGAGTAGGCCGATGCGTCGAGCGCCGCTCGTACCCGATCGATCTCGGTTCGCAGGTGTCCGCGTTCGTTGTACACCGGCAGCACCACGCTGACATCGCAGGTGCTGTCCACGCCGCTCGCCAGCCGGGCCAGTCCGGTCTCGTTCGTCGGGGGATGATCCGAGCCCTGGCTTCGGTCGTCGGGGCTTCGGGAGTCGGGACCGTTCACGGCCACAAGCTATCCACCGCTCTCCCGAGTCCCAGTCGTCGCCACAGCAGATGACGTCTCGGCGCCGCGGGCATCGGCAGCCATCGCCTCCCATTGGTCGAGCCTGACCTGCTCAGGAATCCGCCAGAGCACCCACGTCCTGTCGGACCACACGATCTCGAGGCCCAGCGCCGCGCCCTCCGCTTCGCTGAACTCGGGTTGGACGTAGTCGGAGTCGCGACGCTGCGCGAAGAAGTCGGCGCTGGCGATGATCCGTTCGATTCGCGACGTCTGCACCGTCGAGCGGTCGGTGAGCAGCGTCATCGTCCGCGCACGGAAGAAGGCGACCACATCGGTCGGCCGTGTGTACTTCGTGACGGCCGCGTAGATGGGTACGAAGTCGGGATGGGTGGGGCCGATCTGCACGCGACCGGCGTCGTCGAATCGACGGGCATCGCGTATGTCGCCGGGCAGCACAACAGCGTGAACGCTCACCAGGAACAGCAGGGGCAGCACCGTCGCTGCCGTTCGGGCAATCCCGGCTCGGCGTTCCGAGAGCGGGTCCCGGAGATCGCGTCGGGCGTGGCGACCCGACATCGCACGTGCGATCAGCGGGCGCACTCCGGCGCCGATGGCAACGGTCGCGAAGTAGATCACCCAGGGCAGAACCTGGAAGTAGTAGCGATCGACCATGCGGAAGTGAGTGCTCGATGCGAACATCGTCGCAAGCGTGATCAGCACCAGATGGCCGTCGAGGCCGGCCCGAGCGCGCACGGTGATCACCATGCCCACGACCATCAGCACCAGCA
This sequence comes from Actinomycetota bacterium, assembly GCA_043725585.1. GTDB lineage: Bacteria > Actinomycetota > Acidimicrobiia > Acidimicrobiales > Ilumatobacteraceae > VFMC01. The sequence goes on along the minus strand of JAYSLK010000134.1, from coordinate 691 downwards.
CGATCGCCCCGACCGCCGGATGCCAGCCCAACCCGAGATGGCGGCTCAGCCATCCGGTGTAGTCGCCGATGCGGTTGTCGACGAATGCCCTGCTGTTGCCGTTGTCGGGGAACAACATCGACGGCAGCAGCAGTTGGAAGCCCGCAGCCGTGGCGACCACCGACACGTACGGCGTGACGACCCGGCGCCACGGGAACCGCGCCCACACGCCGGCCAACGAGCGCTCAACATGTGCGTCTCGTATCAGTTCGACCACCTGGATCATCCCGACGACACCGACGAGGACGATCGTCTCGCGACGGAAGCTGAACGTCAGCGTGATGAGCGCACCGAGGATCCAGAGGTGACGCACCGACGCATCGATCACCCGGCCACCCGCGCGCAGGCGATCCATCCACCAGATGAAGACCCCGACCGCCGCAGCGTGTGGGTACTCTGCGAGCAGTTGATCGGTGTGAGCGAGCAGGGCCGGAGCGGTCGCAACGACCGCGGTCACCGCCGATGCCACCCCACGGCCGACACGGCGTCGCACCACCCCGTGCACCATCACCATCCACAGGCAGAACGACGCGACCTCCAACAGCTTCAGCCTGTCGTAGTCGAAACCCCAGAGCTTGACGAACGGCGACAACAGCAGCGGCCAGCCCCAGGGGTACGCAAACGGACTGAAACCACTCGCAGAGTTGGTGAC
>JAYSLK010000133.1:0-1751 GCA_043725585.1 Actinomycetota bacterium | reverse complement strand
ATCGGATCGCTGAGCGTTTCGTACGCTCCGACGAGATCGCACCACAGCGTGTCGCCGCCGCGGGCGGGCAACTGCTTCGCGACGAGGACCGTGGCGGTCGGTGGTCGCTCACTGAAGGTGACGTCGGTGTGCCAGCGGTCGTTGTAGCTGGTGGAGTTGCCCCGCGAGCCCACGCCGAGCGGGTAGTCGCTGCTGTCGAGCACCAGCACCTCGGGATGGTCGTCGTCGAGTCCGCCGAGCAACGGGTGAGCCGGTGTGAGCGAACCAAAGCGCCGGGCGAATGCCACCTGCTGCGCCGGCGTGACCTCCTGTTCGCGGAAGAAGATGACCCGATACCCGACGAGCGCGGTGCGAACGTCGGCGATCACCTCGTCGGTCAGATCGGCCGAAATGTCGACCCCGTGGACGATGGCGCCGATCGACCCGGTGAGCGGCTCGACGGTCACGGTCGCTGGACGGTCGGCGCCGATGTGCATCCTGGCATCGTAACGAAGCCCTCCCCATCGCCAGCGATGAGAGATGAGTACGGCAGGGGCACTCATCTCTCATCGCTGAGTCAGGGGGTGACGACCCGCTTCTCGATCATGTCGGCGAAGTAGGTCGGGGCCCACTCGTTTATGTTCCAGCTCCAGATGATCTCCGGGTGCACGAGGATGCGGCCGGTCGTTCCTTCTCGCTCGACGGTCTCGGCACGGCCAAAGATCTTGATGCCGCGCACGACCCACGGGTCCTCGGAGGCGATGTCGTCGATGGTGATCGATGCTCGACCGTTCCGGATCACGTTGTGCCATTTGTAGGTGGCAGGGTTCACCCGTCCGCCGATGTCGATCACCTCGCCGCGTAGCTGGAAACGAACCGCGGCGACATCGGGTCGACCGGTGGGCGACGCGGTGGCGATGCGTGCGATGCGTTGCGACTCGATGTAGGCACGCTCAGCCGGTGTGAACGCACCCGCCGCTGGGCGTTCCGTGGCCAGATCGGTCACTTGACCTCGTACACCTCGTAGGTGACCTTGCCGCCGCCGCTCGTGCCGCGGGCGACCGCCACCACGCTGTTCAACCACGTGTAGTTCTCGTGTGCGGTCTGGAACATGGGGGCGGTGGTGATCTTCGTCGCCCCGTCGAGGCCGATGCCCTTGTACTCGCAGTAGATGTCGGCGCCGTCGTCGGTCTTCAGCAGGATCCGCACGTCGAGCTGCATCGAACCGTCGGCGCGGACGGTCACCCAGTCGCCACCGGGCCCGCTCACGGTGCCCCGCATCTTCGGGCCCTCGAACGTCCCGGTGCTGGCGTCGACGATCACCCTGGTGCCCATCGGGCCGTTGGCGATCATGCCGGTGAGGATGGTCTCGGCGGTGAGTGTGAAGAGGAGCTCGAGCTCGGGTGCAGCCATGGCCGAAAGCTACCCCCAAGGACATCGGCGGTCGCAGCCGAGCGAGGCTCGCTCCCCGCCGCATTCACGTGGCTGTGCACTCGTGGTCGGGTCCACCGGCTAGGCTGTACAAGTCACATACAAGTGCGGTCGCGTTGGCTCGATCGCCGGAGAAGGATGCCGCAGATGACCAGGATCAACGGTGAGAAGATCAAGGTGAAGAACCCCGTCGTCGAGATGGACGGCGACGAGATGACCCGGATCATCTGGCAGTTCATCAAGGACAAGCTGATCCTGCCGTACCTCGACATCGAGCTCGACTACTACGACCTCGGCATCGAGCACCGCGACGCCACCGACGACCAGGTCACCATCGATTC
>JAYSLK010000132.1:0-2017 GCA_043725585.1 Actinomycetota bacterium | reverse complement strand
CTGTCATGGCTCACGGTGCACAGCACGTTCATGCTTCGGTATGCACGTCTCTACTACAGCACCGACGGCAGCGGCGGAGCTGGCATCGATTTCAACGACGACTGCGACCCCGACTTCTCGGACTTCGCATATCTGGCGTTCACGGTGGGAATGACCTTCCAGGTCTCCGACAGCAAGGTCACCAACCGCGTGCTCCGACGCACCATCTCGCGCCACGCGCTGCTGTCATATCTGTTCGGCACGGTGATCATCGGGGTGACCATCAACGTCGTGGGCTCCCTGATCGGCTGACAGGACGTGCTGGGCACCGCCTCGCCGGTCTGGCGCGGCTCGATGAGCAGGCGCGTCCGATCTCTCCCCGTGGCGAAACTGCGGATCGCGACCGGCATGTTTGGTGTCCATCACGCCGGGGGATGCATGTTCCCGAGAGCGCAGGCACACCGCTGGCGCCGAAGGAGACAGCGTGAAGAGGCAGGAACGAGACTCCCACCTTGAAGGACCGGTTCGAAGCGCACGTCGATCGATCAACCGATCCGACGTCGGTTGGTTCCTCTGCGGGTACGTAGCGCTCGCCATGATCTGGTACGTGCTGGGACGGGCTGTCGTCGCCTCCGACACCATCGTCGAGGCTGACAACGACGTGGCGCAGTGGTTCGTCGAGCGGCGCACGCCTGACCTCGATCGCCTCACCGCCATTGGGTCGGGCCTGTCGGGAACGGAGACCAAGATCGTCGTCACCGCCCTGCTGGCGGTCGGCATGCTCATCGCATGGAAGCGGTGGCGTGAGCCGATGGTGCTCATCCTCCCGCTCATCCTCGAGGCGATGGTGTTCATCACGGTCACCTTCCTCGTCGGTCGGCCTCGCCCCGACGTCGAACGCCTCGAGGGTTCGCCCGTCAACAGCAGCTTCCCATCGGGTCACGCTGCCGCCGCACTCGTCTACAGCGCCGTGTTGATCGTCGTGTTCTGGCACACCCGATCCTGGTGGCTGCGCATCCTCGCCACCGTCGTCACTGCAACGGTCGCGATCACGGTTGCCGTGAGCAGGGTCTATCGCGGCATGCACCATGTCAGCGATGTGTTCGCTGGACTGTTGCTGGGAGCTGTGTCGATCCTCTTCTGCTGGTGGCTGATCGACCGAGTGTTGAGTCGGAATTCCGTCGCCGAACTGGCTCAGGCATCGTCTGCGCACGACACCCCCGAGCTCGATCTGCAAGGGGTGTCCCATGGGCGACGGTGACCTCCGTGCTCGGTTGAAAGCGTGCCCCAGCCCTGGTGGCGGGTACGACCTGAGTGGGGTTGACCCGGCCTCGACCCCCATGGTGTCGTCGCGTCGCGTTGCCGAGCGTCAACTCGACGGCCGGCTCGGAAGGCGATTGGCAGCCCATCACGATGTGGTCTACGCCAATCAGGACGCCAGTGTGCTGGTGGTGCTGCAAGGGCTGGACGCGAGCGGCAAGAACGGCACGATCAAGCACGTCATCTCGCGGATGAACCCAGCTGCGGTGCGAGTGGCGTCGTTCAAGGCCCCGACGCCCGTCGAGGAGCGCCACCACTTCCTGTGGCGCATCCGACAACAGCTGCCCGACCCGGGCGAGCTGGTCGTCTTCGATCGATCACACTACGAGGACCTCGTCGTTCCGCTGGCGACCGGCGAGCTCGACGATGTCGCTCTCAAGAAGCGGGTGCGCGACGTCAACCGGTTCGAGCAGGAGCTGGTGGCGAACTCCACCGTGGTGATCAAGTGCCTCTTGCACATCTCGTACGACGAGCAACGGGAACGTTTCCTCCGGCGCCTGCGACGAGACGACAAACGGTGGAAGTTCAACGAGGGTGACCTCGACACCCGCGATCGGTGGACAGCGTTCCAGGCCGCGTATGGCTCCGTGGTCGCCAGTACGGCGACCGCGGACGCGCCGTGGTACGTCGTCCCATCTGACCACAAGTGGTATCGCAACTGGGCGGTGGCGCGGATCATCGCGGACTCACTGGCCGACCTGGGGCTCCGCTACCCACA
>JAYSLK010000131.1:0-2386 GCA_043725585.1 Actinomycetota bacterium | reverse complement strand
CCGTTCACGATCGGCTCCCACCCGACGCCGAACTTCGCGGTGAGTTCGGAGCGGAGCACGGACTGATACAGGCCACCGAGGGTTCGTTGGTGCTGCTTCAACACCCGCGCGTCCAACGCCATCCACCGCCCATCGACGGTCTGGACCTTTGCCGAGACGACGAGGTGCGTGTGGATCTGCGGGTCGTCCAACCGCGACGTCGTCTGCCGGAACCCGGCCACCGACAACCCCTGCGTGTCCAGATGCATCCGGCCCCCGGCTGAGCGGAGCCGTGTGGTCGCGGCCCAACGTTCGAACGCATCCACCACCGCCCCGACCGCGACGTCGTGGCACTCGAGCAGGCGGTCGTCGCCCGTGAGTGCCCACAGCACCGACAACGACTTCGGAGCCGACACCGTCGCGTCGAACCCCGCGACCGCTTTCACCACCCGACCATCGCTCGTCGTCCGATCCGTCAACGCCCGCCCGAGACTCCGGCCCGATACGGGATCGAGGCCGGCGAGGAGCGCCTGCAACTGCTCGCCTTCCACCGTCCCGACAAGGCCGAGCCCGTCGGCCTGAGCGCCCATCCATACGCCGGGAGACTCGCCCGGCGCCTGCGTCAGGTACTTCGTGTAGTACGCGGCCGACGAGGCCGCCGACGACGCATACAACGTGGTCACACGCATCACGACAGAACACCGCCCCAAATGGGCACCTGTCTGTTCAAACCAACAGCGTCCGGAACGGTCGTTCGAGGAAGGGGCCATCGCCGTTCAGCCTTCGAACGGGAGCGTCTGCTGATCGGGCGAGTCGATCGACGCGACCTGGCTTGCGTCTGCCACATCGGCCGACTCCACCTCGAGGTCGTCCGCATCGACGCTGTCGTTGTCAGCTGCGCTGTCGCCGTCATCGTTGCGGTAGTCGAGGCCGCCGATCGGCAACTCGACAGGCGGCCACGTGATCGGGCCGCCGCTGTACGCCTCGAGCGCCAGACGCGGGATCCGGATCGGCTTCCCGAAGCGGATCGCCGGCAGTCCACACTCGCCGCCGGATTCGATGTACAGCTTCGCGAGTTCGTACGTCCGGTTGCGGCTGAGCCGCAGCACCTTGGCCGCCTCGCGCACGTTCAGGAAGTCGGGCAGCGACGGCGTCGCGAGGCGCCCGCTCGGGTCGAGATCGACGACGTGGAGACGGGCGGTGGTCGTGTGGGCAGGGGCCTTGGATTCCTTCACATAGGACAACCGGACGCGGAAACGGGCCCGCGGTGAAAATTGGTCGCCGTCGCAACGGGATCGTCACAGGAATCTCGCGGGCCGTACGGGAACGGCCACGGAGCGCCGACGCGTCGAGCGTCGGTGTCTCTGGCGCTTCAGTCCGGTTCGGCGAGGAAGTCGGCGACGACTCGTGCCGCCTGGGCGTCGCCGCGACGAGTGCGGTGGGCGTAGACGTTCATCGTCGTCGTGCCGCTGGCATGGCCCAAGCGCGCTGCGACGGTGGGCACCGGCACGCCGGCGTCGAGCAGCTGGGTGGCCTGGAAGTGGCGCAGGTCGTGCAGCCGGACGTCGACTCCGCCAGGCACGCGCTCGCGGACGACTTCCCACCTCTTGCTCGGCACGTCGGGCCGCCACGCCTCTCGGCCGAGCGGCTCGAAGCTGAACACGTAGTGCAGACGTCGCTGGTGCTCGTTCATCCCGGCCATCGCTGCGATGCGCATCGCCTCGGCCCACGCATCGCGCAGCGCCGCCACCGTGCCCGCATCGAGCGACACGGTTCGAGTGGACCTGGTCTTCGTCGGACGGTCGCCTCGTGCACCCGGGATCGCGATGTGGCTCCGCATCACCGACATCATCCCGGCGTCGAGGTCGATGTCGGTCCATCGCAGGCCGCAGATCTCGGCGCGACGGGCCCCGATCGCGATCGCCACGCGGACGTACAGCCCGAACATCGGATCCTGCGCGTACGCCTCACGGAGCAAGGCACGCACCATCTCCGGTTCCGGCGGCTGCAGCTCGCTCTGCTCCAGCGGTGGAGGGGAAGCGAGCGTTGCGACGTTTCGGTGCACCAGGCCCCACCGCATGGCCTGGTTCAGTGACCCGCGCAGGACCGCGTGGACCTGACGGATCGTCGCCGGCTTCAGGTGCCGCTTGCGCAGCTTGGCGTAGAGGCGGTCGATGTCGAGCGAGGTCAGCTTCGACAGGCGGATCGACCCGAGCACGGGAACGATCTCGCGGTCGATGTTCCTCCGGTAGTTGTAGAGCGTCGTATCGGCGCGGTCGATCGCGGTGAGGTGCTCCATCCACCGCTCGAGCAAGACCGCGAGCGTTGGATCATCGGCCCCGACGCGACCCTGCGCGACCGACACCTCGAGCTCAGCCAGCGCCGCCTTGGCCTCGCGCTTGGTGAG
>JAYSLK010000130.1:0-8255 GCA_043725585.1 Actinomycetota bacterium | reverse complement strand
CCTGATCATCGTCGTCGTGTTGGTTCTCTTCGGCGGTTCGCAGCTGCCCAAGCTGGCCAAGAACCTCGGCAAGGCACAGCAGGAGTTCAAGTCAGGTCTTGCGGAGGGTCAGAAGGACCCGTCCGCAGAGTCGAAGACCGACTGAGCCAACAGATCGGCCAACGGATCGAACCTGGTTGATCCGGCGAGTTCATCTCGCCGGTTCCGGCGTGCTGCACCTCGGAAACGTGGTCGTCGCCGGGTTGGCCGAACGCAACGGGGCGCCATCGCCTCCCTCGTGGAGGCAGCGGCGCCCGCGCCGCGTCGGGAGTGATCAGCTCGCGTTCACATGTGAATGGGAGCTTCGACGCGACGGCGCTTGAGGATGCGACGGCGCTCGCGCTCGCTGCACCCGCCCCACACACCGTGCTCGATTCGCTGCTCGAGTGCGTACTCGAGGCATTGCTCGACAACGGGGCAGTCGGCACAGATCTTGCGGGCCCGGTCGACGCCGACGCCATCGCTCGGGAAGAAGACCGCGGGCGGGTAGTTGCGGCAGTTGCCGCCGCTCATCCACGAAGTGGCCGAGTCCTCATCGGAGGGCCGGCTCGTCGTGATGGGATCGTCGGCGAGCGGAGACGTGCGGCGGGCTGAATCGCGAGAGGGGAAGTGCAACGGCATGGGCGGAGGTCTCCTTGTCGTTCCGCGATGAATCGCGGAGTGGTGTGCGCCCGCACGAGGCCCCGGGGGGACTCGACAACCGCTCCACCGAATGGAACATCACCAGTACTGACGTGCCACGAGGTGGGTTGGTTCCCGATATGTGCTGAGAATCTAGCAGGACAGACGTCGCGAGGGCAGCATCGCGAGCAGGAAACGTTCCCGCCGGCGACCGTGGTGTCCGGCGCTGGTCACCCTGTCGGATGAACAGATGACGTGCAGGTGCTCGCCAAACAGGCCAACGCCCGGCCACGGCGATGGCCGGTAGACTGCGGCTCCTGCCCCGGTCGTTTCGCCGCGGCCCGCACGTGTCGCAAGCGCACCTTTCTGCTCACATCGAGGATCTCCACATGACCGACATCGCCACAGAGCCGCCGCGGGCACACGCTCGCATCGTCTACCTCGGCCCGGTCTCGCCGCACTGGGAGGTGTACGCCGACTACGGCGATCGCGTCCTGCTGGATGAGTTCCGGGCTCGGGTGTTGGCAAGATTGGTGTTGTTGCCTCGCGACGATCCGCAGTTCCGGCGCAACCGGGAGCGGATCATCCGCGACGCCGAACGTGAGCGGATCACGATCGAGTGGGATCTCGGCATCCCCGAGTCGGACTGAAGGATCGGCGCCTTCGCCCGTGCCGAGAAGCCGCCGGCTTCTTACCTGAGCGATCGTCGCGGCACGAGCACATCAGGAACGGACGAAACCCATGGATGGCAGTTGGTTTCCTCACGAGGAGCGAGGATCGGCGACGGCGCCCCCAGAATTGCTGAACCGCGAACTGAGCTGGCTCGATTTCAACGAGCGCGTGCTCGCGCTGGCCGCCGAGCACGGCATCCCGTTGCTCGAGCGGGTGAAGTTCGTCGCGATCGCCTCGAGCAACCTCGACGAGTTCTTCCAAGTTCGGGTCGCCGCGCTGAAGGACCAGGTGGCTGCCGGGCTGACGGCCCCTGCACCCGATGGTCTGAACCCGTCGCAGCAGCTGGCGGCGATCGGTGAGACGGTCGGATCGTTCGTGATCCGCCAGGAGGGCCTGCTGCTCGGATCGTTGCTCCCCGAGATGCGTCGCAACGGGATCGAGGTGCTCGACTGGGCCGACCTCGAGCTCGTCGACCGCCAGGAGTTGTCGGGGCAGTTCGAACGCCGCATCTTCCCGGTGCTGACGCCACTGGCCGTCGACCCAGCACATCCCTTTCCGTACATCTCGAGCCTCGCGCTCAGCCTGGCAGCGATGGTGAGCGATCCCGACACCGGTGAACGCCGATTCGCCCGGGTCAAGGTGCCCAACGTGTTCCCTCGGCTGATGGCGCTGGCCGATGGGAACCGCTTCGTGCCGGTGGAGCAGGTGATCGCCGCGCACATGCACCTCTTGTACGCCGGCATGGTGGTGGAAGAGTGCGCCGCGTTCCGCGTCACCCGGAACGCCGACCTCACCCTCGAGGACGAAGATGCCGACGATCTCCTGGCAGCCGTCGAGCTCGAGCTCCGTCGGCGTCGCTTCGGCCGGGCCGTGCGTCTCGAGGTGCAAGCGGGCACCAGCGTCGAGATGGTGGAACTGCTGATCCGCGAGCTCGACCTCGAGCCAGCCGACGTCTCGTACCACGCAGCCATGCTCGACCTCACCTGTGTCCTCCAGCTCGCCGGGCTCGATCGTCCGGAGCTGAAGGACACACCGTGGCCACCCGTCACCGCTGGGCGCATCGCTGCGGCCGACGAAGCCGAGCGCAGCATCTTTTCGGTGATCCGCGAGCGGCCGCTGCTCGTGCATCACCCCTATGAGAGCTTCGCCAGCAGCATCGAGAGCTTCATCGCCCAAGCCGCCGACGACCCGAAGGTGCAATCGATCAAGATGACGCTCTACCGGGCGGGCGGCGACAGCCCGATCGTCCGCAGCCTGATGCGGGCCGCCGAACGGGGTGTGCAGGTGGCGGTGCTGGTCGAGTTGAAGGCTCGCTTCGACGAGGCCACGAACGTCGGCTGGGCCAAGACGCTGGAGCGCTCCGGCGTGCACGTCGTGTACGGCTTGGTGGGGTTGAAGACCCACGCCAAGTGCGTGCTCGTAGTGCGCAACGACGATGATGGGCTGCGCCGCTACTGCCACATCGGCACCGGCAACTACAACTCCCGTACGGCGCGCATCTACGAAGACGTCGGGGTGATCACCTGTGATCCTGCCGTTGGTGCCGACGTGACGCAGTTGTTCAACCATCTCACCGGCTACAGCCGTACCCACGAGTTCGAGAACCTGCTCGTTGCACCGCGAGAGTTGCGGAACCAGCTCGTCGATCTGATCGAGCACGAATCGACGTTCGGGCCCGAGGGACACATCCGGGTGAAGCTCAACTCACTGGCCGACCCCGGCCTGATCGAGGCGCTCTACAGGGCTTCGCAGGCCGGCACACGGATCGATCTGCTGGTGCGCGGCATCTGCTGTCTGGTGCCGGGGGTGAAGGGCGTCAGCGACACCATCCAGGTGAGGTCGTTGCTCGGCCGATACCTCGAGCACTCGCGCATCTGCTGGTTCGCGCATGGCGATCAGCGCGGCGGCGACGGACCTGATGGCCCGTTGTTCCTCATCGGCTCGGCCGACTGGATGCCACGGAACCTCGACCGACGGATCGAGGTGTTGGTGCCGGTCACCCATCCCAAGCACCAAGTGTGGCTCAACTCGGTGTTCGAGCACACCTGGGCCGACGACGTGGTCCGTTGGGAGCTCGACGCCGAGGGGCTGTGGCACCGCAGTGGGCCAGAACGCTTTGATCAGGGTGACGCCCAGGAGCGCTTCTACCGGTGGGTGGCCCACAAGCAACGCCGCTGACGGGCCATCGACAGGCCATCGACAGGCCACTCGGCGTGGCGCGCGACCAGCACCGATCGTTCACCCGCTGCACATCCTGAGGTCTGCAGTGCGCCCGTTGGCCGTTGCTTTCGTCGTCGTTCACCTCTCGTTCACCCGTTGCACAGCTGAACGACACCTGGACTTCCTACGGTGACTTCTGTTGTTCCCACAGCACCTCAAGGAGACAGACAACGTGAACACTTCGAAGCGGCGCTTGGCACTGGCCGGCGTCATCAGCCTCTCCCTCCTGGCCGCCGCATGCGGCGATGACGAGGAGACGGTGACGACCGAGGCCCCTGCGGCGACGGAGGCCCCGTCGGCCGCCGAAGCCCCTGGCGTCACCGAGGCCCCAGCGGCGACGGAGGCCCCCGGGGCCACCGATCCGGCCGGCGAGACGGAGTTGGCAGCCGGCGAGGTCTTCGTCACCGGTTCGTCGACGGTGGAGCCGATCTCGATCCGCGTCGGCGAGCTCGCCGGCGAGATGAGCGGCGGCGACCTCGCCGTCACGGTGGAAGGCCCCGGCACCGGTGATGGCTTCAAGAAGTTCTGCGCCGGCGAAGGTGACATCACCGGCGCCTCGCGCAGCATCAAGGACGAAGAGGCCCAGCTCTGCACCGACGGTGGCGTGAACTACGTCGAGCTGCAGGTCGGCATCGACGGCCTCACCGTGGCCACCAGCCCGGCCAACGACGCGGTCGAGTGCCTCGACGTGCCGGCGCTCTACGCCCTCCTCGGCCCCGAGTCGGAAGGCTTCGAGAACTGGAGCGACGCCAACGATCTCGCTGCCGAGCTCGGGTCGGCGTATGCGCCGCTTCCCGATGCTCCGCTGGTGATCAGCGGGCCTGGCGAGGAGAGCGGCACGTACGACACGCTCGTCGAGTTCGTCGCGAAGAAGATCGCCGAGGAGCGTGGCGTCGATGACGCCTTCCGCGCCGACTACGCGTCGAGCCCCAATGACAACCTCATCGTCGAAGGCATCGAAGGCAGCGATACCTCACTCGGCTGGATCGGCTACGCCTTCTACAAGGCCGAGGCCGAGCGCATGAAGGCCATCGCCATCGCCAACAAAGACGGCGAGTGCGTCGCCCCGACCGACGAGACCGTCGCCGACGGTTCGTACCCGTTCTCCCGCCCGCTGTTCATCTACGTGAACGTCGACAAGGCGAAGGCGAACCCGGCCGTTGCGTCCTACGTGGACCTCTTCTTGTCGGCCGAGGGCTTCGCCCAAGTGATCGACGCCGGATATGTCGCCGAGGACGCCGCCAAGCAGGACGCCGCCAAGGCGGCGTGGGCAGGGATCTGATCGATCCGATCTAGGATCGGTCCGGCCGTCGCCTGTCGGCGGCCGGACCGACCTCGTCGGTCCCTCATCGCCACCAGCGGTCCGACGTGTCGCGCGCCGACCGCACCGTCCGTGGAAAGGAACACGTGTCCGCCGTCCCCAGCTTGACCGTCGCCGATCTGCGGGGCGATCGCAAGCGTCGCAACAGAGAAACGCAGATGCGCCGGGTGTTCCGGCTGGCGTCGCTGACGTCGGTCGTGATCAGCGCGCTGATCGTCTTCACGCTGGTTCGCGGTGCGATCGACTTCTTGCGGCTGGTCCCCATCGGCGATCTGATCGATGGGTCCAAGGTCCCCGGGTGGTTCCCTCGTCGCGAACGCTTCGACCTTCCCACCGTGCTGTTCGGCAGCATCATCATGGGCTCGATCGCAATGCTGGTCGCCGTGCCGTTCGGGCTCGGTACGGCCATCTATCTGTCCGAGTACGCATCCCCCCGTATTCGGACAGTGCTCAAGCCCGTGATCGAGGTCCTCGCCGGGATGCCGTCGGTGGTGGTCGGCTACTTCGCCTTGAAGTTCATCGCCCCCGACATCGTGCAGCCCCTCTTCGCCCCCGACAAGGTGCAGAACATGCTCGCGGCCGGCCTGGGCATCGGCATCCTGATCATCCCGATCATGGCGTCGGTGTCGGAGGATGCGCTCTCGGCGGTGCCGTCGTCGCTGCGCGAGGCCAGCTACGGCGTCGGAGCACGCAAGTCGAGCACCGTCGCCAAGATCGTGATTCCCGCTGCCGTGTCGGGCATCGTCGCTGCGTTCATCATCGCCGTGTCGCGTGCGATCGGTGAGACGATGGTGGCCACGATGGCCGGCGGCCTCGACGGCAGTGGCGCTCGCGCCACGTCGCCACTCGATCCCGGCCTGTCGATCACGGCGGCGCTCACCAACGCAGCTGGTGGGACCGACGGCGTGAGCGCAGGAACGCCGTATCAGGTCCTGTTCTTCCTCGGGCTCTTCTTGTTCGCCCTCACCATGATCCTCAACCTCATCGGCGCACGCTTCGTCCGCCGAGTCAGGCAGAAGTACTGATGGCGCTCGTCTCACCCTCCGTACGTTCGACGACCCAGGAACGCGTTCGCGAGGGCCTCACCCGCCGGGATCGAAACGTGGCGGGTCTGATCCTGCAGGTTCTCTTGCTCCTGGCGGTCCTCGTCACGCTGCTCATCTTGTTCACGCTGATCGTGAGACTCTTCGCGCCCGCCGCGCCGGTGTTCCGGGAACGCGGATTCGGATTCCTTACCGGCACCATCGGGTCCGATCCCGACAAGGTGGGCATCTGGCCCGGGCTCTACGGCTCGTTCTTCATCGGGCTCGGCATCATCGTCATCGCCATCCCCCTCGGCGTCGCGGCTGCGATCTACCTCGAGGAGTACGCCACCGACACGCGGCTCAACCGCTTCGTCGTCGTCAACATCCGCAACCTGGCCGGAGTGCCGGCGGTGATCTACGGCGTGCTCGGCCTCACCATCTTCGTCGGTTGGCTCGATCCGATCACCCAGGGCAAGACCGTGATCGCCGCTGCGCTCACGCTCGCCGTGCTGGTGCTGCCGATCATCATCATCACCTCGTCGGAGGCCATCCGCGCCGTTCCGCAGGGGCTCCGCGACGCGGGCTATGGGGTCGGAGCTTCCCGCTGGGAGGTCACCCGCGACCACGTGCTCCCCTATGCGGCCCCGGGCATCCTCACCGGCACGGTGCTGTCGTTGGCTCGCGCGCTCGGGGAAGCGGCACCGTTGATCCTCATCGGTGCGATCACCGGTCTGCTGCCCAGCACCTCCCTCGACGGTTCGTTCACCGCCTTGCCGATGACGATCTACAGCTGGTCGTCGAAGGCCGATGTCCCCGGGTCCGTGCTCGGCTTCGAGAACGTCGCCGCAGCGGCAGGTGTCGTCCTGCTGCTCCTGGTGCTGTTCTTCAACGTGATCGCCGTGGCATTGCGGACCAAGTACGAAAAGCAAAGGACAGGGTCGTGACAGAACTGGAGATGAGTACGGTGACCGAACAGACCACCCCGATGCGCCAGGAGACCATGGTGACCGACACCACCGAGACGACATCCACTGCGCACCATGTGTTCGACGTGGCCGATCTCAACGTGTACTACGGCGATTTCCGGGCGGTACAGGATGCCAGCCTCACGATCCGCCAGCACGAGATCACCGCGTTCATCGGGCCGTCCGGATGCGGCAAGACCACCATGCTGCGTTGCTTCAACCGGATGAACGACTTCATCGAGACCGCCCGGGTGGAAGGATCGATCACCTATCACGGCGTGGATCTGTACGACCCTGCCGTGAACGCCACCGAGGTCCGTCGCCGCATCGGCATGGTGTTCCAGAAGCCGAACCCGTTCCCGAAGAGCATCTACGACAACGTCGCCTACGGGCCGCGCCTGTTGGGTGTGAAGAAGAAGGCCGAGCTCGACGAAGTCGTCGAGCGGTCGCTGAAGGGTGCCGCCCTCTGGGACGAGGTGAAGGGCCGCTTGAAGGCATCTGGGCTCGGGTTGTCCGGCGGACAGCAGCAGCGTTTGTGCATTGCCCGGGCGATCGCAGTCGACCCGGAAGTGATCCTCATGGACGAGCCCTGCTCGGCGCTCGATCCGATCGCCACCGCGCGGATCGAAGACCTGATGCAAGAGATCAAGTCGAAGTTCACGATCATCATCGTCACCCACAACATGCAGCAAGCAGCTCGTGTGAGCGATCGCACCGCGTTCTTCACCACCGAGGTGAACCCGGACAGCGATCGAAGGACAGGACGGCTCGTCGAATTCGATCGGACGAAGAAGATGTTCTCGAACCCGAACGACCAGCGCACGGAGCAGTACGTGACCGGCAGGTTCGGCTGATGGACGAGCTCAGGCGGAACTACCACGACGATCTCGCTCATGCGAAGGACGAGCTCGTGCGACTGGCAGCTGTGGTGACCGAGTCGATTCCTCGCGCCACAGCCGTGCTCCTGGACGGAGACCTCGAAGGCGCCGACTACATCATCCGCGGTGATGACGAGATCGATGCGCGCGCGCTCGACCTCGAGGAGCTGTGCTATCAGATCCTGGCGCTGCAGGCCCCGGTCGCGAGCGATCTGCGGCAGGTGGTCGCACTGATGAAGATGGTCGCCGAAGTGGAACGAAGCGCCGACCTGCTGTGCAACATCTGCAAGGCGGCGCGGCGCATCTACGGCCACGAGCTCGACCCGAAGCTGCGCGGGATCATCGCCCGGATGGGCGAACAGGCTCAACAACTGTACGACGCTGCGATCGAGAGCTTCGTCGAGAACGATGCGGCCAAGGCGGCGGCGATCGACGACATGGACTCGTACCTCGACGGGCTCCAGAAGCAGTTCGTCCAGGCGATCTTCGAGAGCCATGCCGGCGGCAGGATCGA
>JAYSLK010000129.1:0-8357 GCA_043725585.1 Actinomycetota bacterium | reverse complement strand
CGAAGTGCAAGACGTCATCGGTGCCATCGACGGAGTCGTAGAGCCCCACGGCGTTGCCGAGGGTGTCGAGCAGGAAGGGAATGGTGAGACCCGCGTCGAGCGCCCACGGATATGTGCGTTGCGGTTCGGTCCGCCGGCGGACCGCATGATGGATCGGCACGATCAGTGCCGGCGCGAGGAACAGGGGCAATCGGAACGCCATGCCCTTGCCCTCGAACCCGCCGACCGTGGGGAACAGTGCGCCGCACAGCAGCAGCCCAGCAAGGACGACCTTCAGGCCGAGCACCCATCGAGGCATGCCGCGAAGACGGGACTCTGGCGACGACCGGAAACGTCGATAGTCGGGCACGATGCAACGGTAGGTGCCACCGTAGGGTGGTGTCCGTGATGTCCTCGAAGCGCCCGTGCGTGTCGACCCCCCGGGCATGACGCTCAGCGCGCCCGACACGGCGGTCACGAACCCAGATGCCGACGATGTCGCCGATGGACCTGGTCGGCCCGATGCAGGACCCCGCGAGTTCATCGCCCTCGTCACTGCATCGATGGCGATGGGTGCAATGGCCATCGACATCATGCTTCCCGCGTTTCCCGACATGCGTGCCGAATTCGGGATGGCTGCTGACTCACCTCGCATCGGATGGATCGTCACCGCCTTCTTCCTCGGCCTCGCCGCCGGACCATGGCTCTACGGCCCGGCGTCGGATCGATTTGGTCGTCGGCCGTTGCTGATCGGCGGACTCTGCCTCTACCTCGCAGCGGGTGTGGCCTGCGTCTTCGCTCCATCGTTCGCCTGGGTCGTCGCCGCTCGATTCGTGTGGGGCCTCGGCGCCGCGGCGCCGCGATCGCTCAGTCTTGCGATGATCCGCGATCGCTACGAAGGCGAGGCGATGGCCCGACTGATGTCGATGATCATGGCGGTCTTCTTGCTCGTTCCGATACTCGCCCCTGGACTCGGTGCCGGTCTCAACGCGCTCGCACCGTGGCGCATCGTGTTCTGGGTGCCCACGTTGGCAGCCGCCGGCTTGATCGTGTGGGCCTGGAAGCGGCTACCGGAGACCCTCACCTCTGATCGGCGGCGACCATTCACCTTCGCCGCGCTCGGTCAGGCCGTGAAGGTCATCGCGACGAATCGTCAGACGGTGTGCTTCACCGTTGCGATCACCTTCCTGTTCGGGGTGATGACCACCTACCTGGCCGGATCGGAGCTCATCGTCGAAGACGTCTTCGACCGAGGGGCCTGGTTCCCGTTGTTCTTCGGCTGCATCGCCGTGCTGCTCGCGCTCAGCTCGCTCAACAACGCCCGCCTCGTCCGGCGCCTCGGTGTCACGACGTTGGTTCGGCGGATGTCGGTGATCGGCGTGGTGTTGGCTGCGGTGCTGGTCGTGGTCGCGACGACCGCCGGCGGTCACCCGAACTTCTGGCTGTTCAGCATCGCTCTCGCCGTCGTGGTGCCCGTTGCACAGGGACTCGTCCCGAACTGCAACACTGCGGCGATGATGCCGGTGCCGCACGTGGCCGGCACCGCGTCTGCCGTGATCGGCTCGATCACCACCGCCGGCGGCGCCGTGCTCGGCGGCGTCACCACGGGCGCCTTCGACGGGACCACGCGTCCGGTTGCGATCGGCATCTTCATCTTCATCACCATTGCTGCAGGCATGATCCTGCTCGGAACCGGTGGTCGCCGACAGACGCCGAGCAGGACTTGGCAACCCGGCAACTGAACGACCCAACCCAGCGGGTCAGCCGGTCGTCGGGTAACACGGCCACGGTGGGCAGCTCACTCCCCGGCGCCTCGAACCGATCGGGCATGCCGAGCGTCGACCTCGCCCACGCCGTGAAGCAGCGCTGCGAGGGTCTCGACACCGTCGACCACGCGCGGTCCCGGCCGCACCATCAACCCATTGGCGTCGATGGCCCACACCTCGCATCTCGCCGGGAGTCGATCGAGCACCTCGGCCGCATGGCGCGCCGTTCCCTCGAGATCGAAGCCGCACGACGACACCACGACGACGTCGGGATCGACCTCCGCGATCGCTTCCCACGTCGTCGGTACCGATCTCTCGCCGGCGCGTGCCAGAACGGCGGTGCCGCCGGCAGCCTCGACAAGGTCGGGAACCCAGTGCCCGGCGACGAAGGGGGGATCGGGCCACTCGAGCACGAAGACCCGTGGTCGCTGACGCGATCGCACGGCGTGGTGCACCGCAGCCAGCCGGCCGTGCAGTGACGCCAGCAGCGACTCGGCCCGGTCGCTCACCCCGGTGGCGGCAGCGACCATCGTGATGGTGGCGAGCACGTCGTCGAGTCGGTGGGGGTCGAGGCTCACGACGGCGGCCGAGCACTCGAGCACGGCGAGCGCATCCTCCACGGCACCGCTCGGGAGGGCGCACACCCGACACAGGTCCTGGGTCAACACCACATCTGGGCGCAGTTCCCGGAAACCGGCCAGATCGAGCGCGTAGAGGTCGGCTCCGACAGCGACCTGCTCACGTACGAGCGCGTCGATGCCCACCGGATCGAGTCCATGGGTGTCGAGGCCACCGACGACCACGACGCGACCCACACGCGGATCGGGTGGGAAGTCGCATTCGAAGGTCACACCCACGACCTCGTCGGCCAGACCGAGGGCGAATGCGATCTCGGTGGCGGACGGCAGGAGCGAGACGATGCGCACGCACCGACGGTACCGGCTGGTGACGACACTCGCCTCACCCCCCTACGTGGGGGGTCTCTCGTCCGACCGTTCGGATCTTGACGAATCCGAGACGAGTCGGCTCAAGGGCGGACGGTCGAAGCCGATGAGAACGACGTCGCCGTTGTCGGGAGAACACGGCGCGCCGATACCAGCCGGTTCGTTCCGGCCTCCCTCGAAGGGCTCCCCGACATGAACCATCGCCTCGCCACCCACGCAACGTCAGCGCGCCGCGGCCGACGACTCGCTGCGATCCCCGTCGCACTCGCTGCGATCCCCGTCGCACTCGCCGCGCTCGCCGCCTCCCTGGTGGTCTCGGTCGCCGGCGTGATCCTCGACCCGAACGCCGCTCCGGTCTCAGCGCTCGGCACACCCGACATCGTGGTCACCAAGAGCGCCCCGTCACGAACGTTGATCGGCGCCACCAGCACGATCACGTTGCGCGCCTGCAACCCCCTCGGGCAACCGAACGGGTACAACCTGTCGTTCCGCGACATCGTCCCGAGCGGTCTCGCGCTCGCGTCGGCGACTCCGTCACCGACTCGCACCGTTGCCAACCAGCCTCTGGCCGGCCAGACCACGCTCATCTGGGAGAACGTCTCCGATCTCCTCACCGGAGCGTGCACCTCGATCACCTACGGCATCGACACCAACCCCGACAACGTCCTCTCCACGAACCAGGTCGGCAGCACCTTCGGCACCACCGCCGGGGCATACGTCAACACCAACGCGTTCTTCATTCCCGACTTCGATGTCAACGGTTCCCCCACCACCGACATCACCGGCTCCGACACCGACGGCCCCACCACCACGACGATCGCAGCATTCATCGCCGAGAAGGACCCCGGGAACGCCGGGGAGGGAGAGTTGCTCCGCGGCGTGCACGGCTCGCAGCCCAAGACCTACACCCTTCGCGTGCGGAACAACCCCGACACTGCGACGAACAGCTTCTCGCTCGTCGACGTGCTCCCTGCCTCGCTCGAGTTCCTCGGGTGCGGGTCGTACGTGGCCCCTGGCTACACCGGCGCCGCCGACAACACGACCGACGCCCCGACCAACGAGCTCCTCGGCAACCAGACCGAGGAGTACCCCGGCTCTGGTGTCATGGCCGCAGGATCGGCCTCGAGTACCTGCATCGAACCCAGCACGATCGAAACCCTCGCCGACGGCCAGACACGGGTCACGTGGAGCTCGGCCGCCCTCGGCGCATCCGCGAACCTGGCCGCGAACGGCACGCTCACCGTCTCGTATCTCGCCGGCATCCCGCTGCGCGCCAACACCAACGCGTGGCCCAACGGAAAGCCCACGAACGCCGGTCTGGGCCAGGGTCGCAACCTCGACAACAACTCGGGCGCCCCGACATCGGAAGAGTCCGGCGAGAACAGCGTGACCAACAGCCTGACGGCCACCGGCACGTATCAGGGCCCGTCGACCACCGGCACGAACCCCATCCTCAACGACTCGACCACGGCGACGGTCACCTCCGAGGACCTCGTCATCCGCAAATCGGCGACCGGACAGGTGATCCAAGGCACCATCGTCACGTCGTCGCTCGTGGTCGAGACCAGCGAGTACCGCAACTTCACGAACCTTGTGGTCACCGACACGCTGCCCGACGGGCTGTGCCCGGTGGCAGTGGTGGCGATCTCGGCCGATACCGACTGCGGCACAGGCGCCGACCCGACGATCGACATCGGCAGCGGCGCGGTCCCGGCGCCGTACACGTCAGCAACCGAGAATGCCAACGGGACGTGGACGCTGGTATGGGACCACACCACCATTGCCGGTCTCGCCTCGCTCGCCAACTCGTCACGACTCACGATCTCGTTCCAGTCGCGGGTCCGCAGCTTCTACCAGCAGAACGATGCACCGGAGCCAGGGCGCCCGATCCTCAACTTCGACTCGCTCACCAACCAGGTCGCGGTCGAGGCTCCCGACTTCAAGCGACCGGACATCGACGCCGTCACTGGTGATCCAGAGCTCGACAACGCCCTCGACTTCGACGTGTCGTCGGCCGGCATCACCGGCATCGGCCCGTCGATCGACAAGCGCGTTGGTACTCGGAGCGGCGTGCTGTCCGGATCGACCAACACCTCGGCCAACATCGGCGACACCTGTCGCGACGACGGCACGATCACATGGGTCGATGGCAGCCCCACAGCGGTCACCGGCTTCCGGCCGGGCGACTTCGTGTGCTTCGATCTGCGCGCCTCGTTCCCTGCGAACGTCGATGCCGATGGTGTGAAGGTCGAGGACTTGCTTCCCGCCCAGTTCGAGCTGGTCACCAGTTCGGCCCGCAGGGTGACCGGCGGCCCCAACCCGGACACCCTGTCGGCCACCACCGTCGCAGAGAGCACGGCCGGTGTGAACGACAGCGTCACCTTCACGGTCGCGAGCGCCGGCCAGGTCCCGTCGAGCCCGTCGGGTCAGCAGTTCCACTGGACCATCGCAGCTCGCCTGCTCGACCCGAATCTCAGCGCGGCCTATGACATCAACGCCAACCTGATGAAGATGACCACCCGCAACACGGCCGGCGAGGTGTTCATGTACCGCGACCAGGCCACGGCAGAGTGGACCGAGCCCCAGGTGAAGCTCGACAAGTCCAACGACGCCTCCGGCGCGCTCGACGCCGGTGACACCGTCGTGTACTCGATCAAGCTCTGGAACGACGGCAACGTCGACGCGGTGAACGCCGAGGTCTGGGACCGCCTGCCCGCGGGCATCTCGTGCACCGACGTCACGGTGATGAACCCTGCCTCCGGCGTGTGCACCGCCGGCGTCATCCGGTGGCCGGCAGGGGCGGTGCCCACGGTGGCCCGCGACACCACGTTGGCCACCGCGCCCGTCACGATCTCGTACACGGTCGACCTGCCCGCAAGCGTCGATCCAGGGCGCGCCTACACCAACACCTCGGGCGTACGCCGCTACGAGGCCGCGTCGAACGCCACCGACAGCCCCTTCGTCTACTACCCGGCGACCAACATCGATCCGACAGCCATCCCCAACACCGGCAGCGCCAGCGACACCAGCACCGTCACCATCGTCGCCGCGTCGATCGGCAAGGTGCAGCAATCCAGTGTCAACGACGCGTTCGGCAACGCCGGCAACGGCTCGCCTGCCACGACGGCCGAACGGGCCACGATCGGCGAGACCATCACGTACACGATCACGGCGACGATCCCTGAGGGCACGTCCGTTCTCAACGCCCGCATCAGAGACGTCCTGAACGGACATCTGGTGCTCGACGCAACCCCCACCGTGCTGGTGAACGGTGGTGCCGACGCGAGTTGGGTCGTCACTGCGCCTGCGATCGGTTCGGGCGGCACGGTGGATGTCGATCGTTCCGGGACCTACGTGAACAGCGCTGCGTCCGGTGACGACGTGGTGACCCTTCAGATCATCGCCAAGGTGCGCAACACGGGCGGACCCGTGGCGGGGAACACCTTCACGAACACGTCCTCGTTCTCGTACCTGCCCGACCCGACCATCGGAACCACGCGTGTGACCGTGAACGGCAACACCGTCACGACCACCGTCGTCGAACCGTCGATCAGCATGACGAAGAACGAAGACGACGCGGACGACATCGTCGTACCCAACGACCGCTTGACCTACACCCTCACCGTGTCGAACGCGTCGGGCACCAACCGGTCCCGGGCGAACGATCTGGTGGTCGTTGACACCATCCCCGCCGGGGTCACGGTCTACAACGGCATCACACCGGTCGCGGACGGCGGCGCGGTCAGCCCCGATGGCGGCATCTGGAACCAGACGGCACGGACCATCACCTGGAACACCACGACCACGGTGGCCAAGCTCTCCAGCATCAACCCCGGTGCCAACACCACCCTGACCTACGACATCGTCATCGACGATCCCGCCACCTCGGGCTCGATCTTCACCAACAACGTCGCGGCCAGCGCGACCAGCCTGATCGGCGCGGTCGCGGGTGAGCGCACCTCGTACTCGGCGGCGGCCACCGACACCGTCTCGGCACCTCCGGCGAGCGTCGTCAAATCGGTCAGCCCGACCTCGGCGACGATCGGCGACACCGTCACCTACACCATCGATGGCACGGTGCCCGCAGGCATCACCGCCTACGACACCACGGTGCTCGATGTCCTTCCCGACGGCATGGACTTCCGAGCTTTCGGCACCATCGCCTACACCGGTGTGAGCACCGGTTGTCCGTCCCTGGCCGGCGTTCAGGGCATCGCCAATCAGACCGCCAACGGAGACGGCTCGACCACCGTCGGCTTCTGGATCGACGACTTCACGTCGCCGGCCCTCAACAACTGCACGATCCGCATGACCTACACGGCACGCGTGGACAACACCTACGTCCCAGAGGGCACGAACGTCGTGAGTGGGAACACGCTCGTCAACAGTGCACGCGTCCATTGGAACACTTCCAACAGCGTGTCGTCCGTGCCTGCCAACCCGCCGCTCGCCAGCTCGTTCACCGCTGGCTCGAACACCGCCACGGCAACCGTCACCGTTCGTGAGCCGGTCGTCGTGATCGACAAGGACGTGTCGCAGACCCCGTGTGACGCCACGCCAGGCAACGCCGGCGACAACGACACGTGCAACACCGACATCAACTCAGGGACGTACACCTACAACTTGACCATTCGCAACACCTCCACGACGTGGCCCGCCCACGACATCTCCGTCGTCGATGCGCCGGACGCCGACCTCGTCAGCATCACGGTGCCCGCCTCGTCGGGTGTCACCACGGTCGTCGACGGCACCGCCCCGAACCTCGAGTGGCTGATCAGCACGATCGCAGCCAACTCGAGCGTCACGATCACCTACACGGCTCAGCTGGCCGCCTCGGCCACGCTGAACGACGGCGAACAGATCGTCAACACCGCCGATGTACCCACCTACTACGGCCAACCGGTCGGCACACGGACCGCCGACCTGGTCGCCGAATGGCGGACTTATGGCGCCGGTGGCGCGGGTGGCGACGTCACGGCAGACACGGTCACCATGACGGTCGGCTTCCCGCACGTCACGGTCGTGAAGACGGCGATCTCCGACGCCACCGATGCGCGCGCCGGTGTGGCGTTTGCGTGGCGCATCGTCGCCACGAACAACGCGACCGAGCCGACCGCCGCTGCATACGGCGTCGACATCGACGACGTCCTCCCGGCCGGCTGGGTCTACCAGACCGGTTCCACCAGCATCACCACGCCGTACGGCACGATCACGACAGATCCTGTCTGTTCGCCGAGCTGTGCGACGCCCGGCGCAACGTTGTTGTGGTCGAACGTGGTGAACGGCGGCGGCCAACCCATGAACCCCGGGGCGACGATCACGGTGAACTTCAACGCCGTTCCTCAGGCGTCACTGCTCACCGTCCCGACCACCGGGACGTTCGATCACACGAACACGGGTCGAGCTGCCGGAGCCGATGACGTGACCGGTGCCAGCTCGAACGCAGACGGTACCTACCGCGGCCCCGACAGCACGGCCAATGCCCGTATCCGACGGACGGACCTCTCGGTCACGAAGACGGTCTCGACGGGCCCGTACGCGTTCGGCAACGACGTCAACTGGACGATCATCGTGGCCAATGCCGGTCCCGACACGGCGACCGGCGTCACCCTCGCCGACATCTTGCCGGTTGGCCTGGTGTACGTCACCACCGTCTCTGCGACGCAGG
>JAYSLK010000128.1:0-2941 GCA_043725585.1 Actinomycetota bacterium | reverse complement strand
GTGCCACCCGTTCTTCACCGGCAAGCAGAAGCTCGTCGACACCGGCGGTCGCGTCGAGCGCTTCAACAAGCGCTACGGCGAGCGCAAGGGCAAGTGATCGTCGGCCGGTCATCACCGACCGGCACGATGTAAGACTCCCGAGCAATCACGCTGACGACGACCCGGCCCAACGGCCGGGTCGTCGTCATTTTTCGCTCAGATCGTCGACGGAGCGTGGCGAACCGGTACAAACCTCCGTCGCAGGCCTCAAGTCGAGCGCCGACGGACCGATGCCCAGGTGACCGCCCACTGCGGACTGCAGCCGTCGCCCTGCTGGAGTCCCACATTCCGTCAGGAGATCTCGTGGCCGATCCCGCCGACATCGCCCACCTGTTGCGTCGAACCGAGTTCGTCGCCAAGCCAGCCCGTGTGACCGAGCTCGCGGCGCTCAGCCTCGCTGCTGCCGTCGACAACATCCTCGACTTCGGGCCGAACGGGAGTCCGACCGTGCCTGCCGGCCTGGCGGTGCACGACCCGGACAACGGCTGGGAGCAGTACGTCGCAGCCGTCGACTGGTGGCTCGACGCGATGAAGAGCCGGCCGCGGCCGATGCAGGAGAAGATGACCCTGTTCTGGCACGGTCACTTCGTGAGCTCGTGGTTCGACGGCATCGGGCGGTCCGACCACATGACGCACCAGAACCAGCTGTATCGCACGCAGGCGCTCGGGAACTTCCGCACCCTCACCCAGGCGATGGCGCTCGAGCCGGCGATGTTGGTGTACCTGAACAACGCCGACAATCGCAAGGAGGCTCCCAACCAGAACTTCGCCCGCGAGTTGATGGAGCTGTTTACCCTCGGGATCGGCAACTACACCGAGTCCGACGTCGAGTCGGCCGCGCAGGCCTGGACGGGGTACAACGCCGACTGGCCGGCCTACCAGTACCAGTTCTTCCCCGGTCGTCACGACAACGCCAACAAGACGTTCTTCGGGACCACCAAGAACTGGAACGGCCCGGGCATCATCGACGAGATCCTTCGCGACAACCCGGCCAAGAAGCAGATCGCGGCGCGATTCATCGTCAACAAGCTCTGGGACTTCTTCGCGCATCCGGGTGGTCCGGCGCCGGTGATCGACGCACTGACGACGGTGTTCCTGAACAGCGACCTCGATGTGCGCACGCTGATGCGAGCCTTGCTCGTGCGTCCCGAGTTCTACGGCACGACGGCCAAACAGGGACTCGTGCGCACACCGGTCGAGTGGATGGTGGCGGTCATGCATGCCACCGGGCTGACCCCCGCCGAGCTCGGTGCGTCGTGGATCGGCGAGCGCATGGGTCAGTCGGTGTTCAACCCGCCGAACGTGGCCGGTTGGAAGCACAACTCCTACTGGTTGAACACCAGCGCCTTGAGCGGCCGCGCCCAGGTGGCCCGTGGTGTCACCTGGCGGCTGCGGAACAACGACGGCTTCTCGAACCTCGCTTCGATGAGCACCTCCGCCGCAGTCGACGACGTGGCGGCCTACTTCAACATCGCGCCCCTCAGCGTCACCACGCGCAACGCGCTCCTCGCCGCGCAACAGGCCGAGCGGACGGCGAACGGTGCGTCCAGCTGGTGGGCCGCGACGAACCTGCTGACCATGGCGATGCTCACCCCCGAAATGCACATGGCCTGACGGCGCCGGACAGAAGAAGGATCTCCATGCTCGACCAAGACATCTCCACCACCGATGCGCGCCGGCTGCTCAGCATCGGAGCACACTCGTCATCGTTCGTCGGCTGGCCAGGAACGGTCGATCAGGTCGGGCCCGGCGGATGGACCCGTCGTGGTTTCCTGCAGGCCGTCGGCATGGGTCTCGGCGGCGGAGCGCTCGCCGGCACGGTGGGCGAATCGCTCATCCCGGGCAACTGGGGCGAGATCCGCGACGCGTTCGCGAGTCCTCCGATCGGGCCGACCGACGGCATCCTCATCACGATCATGTTGTACGGCGGCAACGACGGGCTGAACACCGTCGTGCCGTTCGGAGACGGCAACTACTACCAGCAGCGCGGCAACATCGCCGTGCCTGCCAACCAGGTGCTGCCGATCAACGGGCAGATCGGCCTCCACCCCCGCCTTCCGTACCTGCACTCGATGTATCAGCGTGGCCAGATGGCGATCGTACAGGGCGTGGGGTACCCGAACCCCGACCTGTCGCATTTCACCTCGATGGCGATCTGGATGAACGCTCGCTTCGGGCCGGGTGCTCCGACCACCGGGTGGATCGGGCGCTGGCTCGACGGCATCGCCGCCGACAAGGCCGAGCTCGCCGTAGCGACGATCGATTCGTCGGTGGCACTGCACCTTCTGGGCAACGAACGGCGCGCCGTCGGCATCTCGCCGTGGGGTGACATGTTCGGAGTCGACACCCGGGTCGAGGACCTGCGGATGTACGACGGTATCAGAGCCATGGCCAACGCCGGATCGGGTCGGGGCCAGTGGCACGACATGTTCGCCTCCACGATGCGCACTCAGCTGAACCTCGCCCACGACGTCGCACCGGCGTTCGTGCAGACCTTGCCCGATGGCGACCTGTCGAAGAAGATGACGATCGCCGCCAGGCTGGTCAATGCCAACATCGGTCTGCGCGTGATCGACGTCGGTCTCGACGGTTTCGACAACCACGACGATCAGAACGCGAACCATCCCGATCTCCTGGGCGACCTCGACACGGCGATCGCCACGTTCTACGGCACCCTGGCGCCGTCGTATCGCGACCGGGTGACGATCATGACGATGTCGGAGTTCGGTCGCACGTCGTGGTCGAACGAGTCGGGTGGCACCGACCATGGCACCGCGGCCCCGCTGTTCGTGATGGGAACGCGGGTGAAAGGCGGCCTCTACGGTCAAGGCCCCACCCTCGCCGGACTCGATCAGTGGGACCGGCTGCCCGCGTACGTCGACTTCCGTTCGGTGATCGGATC
>JAYSLK010000127.1:0-5730 GCA_043725585.1 Actinomycetota bacterium | reverse complement strand
CTTGGCCATCGCCTCGGCACCTCGATCGGCGACGAGACGACGACGGATCTCGGCTTCGATCTCTTTCTTGAACTGCTCGATGCGGTCGCTGTACTCATCCTTCTCGAGGCGTTCCTCGAGCGGGGTCAGCTCGCCACCCACCTCTTGCCGACTCGCCTCCATCAGCTTGTCGAGCATGCTGTCGAGATCGAGGTTCCGCAGCGTGCGATACAGGTAGTAGGTACCACCGACCGGGCGGCCTGGCTCCATTCCTGCGAAGCGCTGCACCGCCTGCTTGGCCAACGCCCGCATCATCGCCTGGTCGCCGTTCATGAGCGCGCTCATGAGCATCTGGGCGATCTCTTCGGGCGTGAGCTGATCCATCGATCCGCCGGCGGCACCCTTGCCCTCGCCCTGGCGCATCTGCTCTTGCATCTCGCGCCACATCTCGTCGATGTCGCTCTCGTCGCCTTCTTTGAGCTTGTACTCGGGGCCGCGCAGACTGAAGTACACCTCGAACACGGTCTCGAACGCGCGCCAGTGGCTGTTGTTCTTGACCATCGTGGCCCCGAGCGCGTACTTGAACGCCTCACGATCCTCGATCGGGATGTGTTGCACTGCTTCCATCGCGTCGAGGTTCTCGGTGAGCGACACGGGCAGCCCCGCGTTGCGGAGCTCGTTGACGAATCCGGCGAGGAGGTCGAGCATCAGCGATCGATTCGGTTCAAGGTCGGTTCACAGCGGGTGTCCGGCGGATGTCCAGCAGAGCGGTCGACTACTTGTCGACGACGCTCAGCTCCTTGGCCGCCTTGGCGATGTCGGTCTGGTACTTCAGCAGGACGTGGAGTGTCTCCTTGGCCTGCTGGGCGTCGATGTTGGTGATGCCGAGCAGCACCAAGGTACGGGCCCAGTCGATCGTCTCGCTGACGGAGGGAGCCTTCTTCAGATCGAGCTGACGAATGCTGCGCACGATGCGGGCGATCTGGTCGGCCAGGTTCTCGGTGACACCGGGAACCTTGGTGAGCACGATCTCCTTCTCACGAGCCATGTCGGGATAGTCGACATGGAGGTAGAGGCACCGACGCTTGAGCGCTTCGCTCAGCTCACGGGTGTTGTTCGAGGTGAGGAACACCATCGGGATCTGCTTGGCCGTGATCGTGCCCAGCTCGGGGATCGACACCTGATACTCCGACAGGATCTCGAGCAGCAACGCCTCGGTCTCGACCTCGACCCGGTCGACTTCGTCGATCAGCAGCACCACCGGGTCCTCGGCGGTGATGGCTTCGAGCAGGGGGCGCGTGAGCAGGAAGTCGGGACCGAAGATGTCGTCGTGGATGTCGCTCCACGAATCGCTGTTCCGGTCGGCCTGAATGCGCAGCAGCTGCTTCTTGTAGTTCCACTCGTAGAGCGCCTTGCTCTCGTCGAGTCCCTCGTAGCACTGCAAGCGGATCAGCCGCGAGCCGGTCGTCTCGGCGATGGACTTGGCGAGCTGGGTCTTGCCTGTGCCCGCCGGCCCTTCGACCAAGATCGGCTTGCCCAGCCGGTCGGCCAGGAAGGCCACCCCCGCAATGCCGTCGTCTGCCAGATAGTTCACGGCCTTCAGCCCGTCGCGGACCTGCTGGACGCTCTCGAAACGCTCACCCATGTCGAGCACCCTACAAGGCCGCTTGACCGCCGGGTCAACTGTGTTGAGTGAGTCTCGCCCGCACATCGAACAACCGCAGCATGTGCAGCCCTCGCTCACGGATCCCTACGATGCGGGCGATGAGCTCGCTGGTCGCAGATGTGCGCACGTTCGTGGACGACATCAGCGATGCGCTGGGAATGCTCAGCGGGAAGAGCCCCGACGTCCATCGTCAGGAAGCGCTGATCGAAGCATCGAACCTCGTCGGGGCGATCATCGACAGCGACGGACGGCAGGCGGACGCCGAGCTCGACCCCTTCCTCGACGTCCTCGGGCCGCAGCTGGAGCCACCGCTCATCGTGACCGCTCGCCGCCTGCGCGAGGGCGGAATGCTCGACAGCAGACGAACGTGGCTCCGGACACCGTCGGTCCTGTTCGACCTTCTCCTCCAGGCCGACGCACGCGACGGCGAGCGACGAAGCCACCGCTACTACGCCGGCTCACTCCGCCTGGCACATCTCACGGCCGCTCTCGACCTGGTGCCCTCGACCGACGAGATCGCCGCGATCGACGGATTCCGCACGATGCTGTTGCGCGCGATGGATGGCGCAGGCATCAACCGGCCAGGACAGCCCCACGCCGGGTCGACACCCGGCACGGCCGGACCGGGCACTCCCCCGGCCACCGACGCACAGGCCGTTGGGCCGATCGCCTCGGTCGAGGTGCAGTTGCCGCCCGCCCGTTCCCTCGACGACCTGCTCGCCGAACTGGACGAGTTGGTCGGACTCGAGAACGTGAAGGCAGAGGTGCGGCGCCTGACCAGTCTGTTGCAGGTTCAGCGTCTTCGTGAAGAGCGGGGCCTGCCGACGATCGAGGCTGCCAAGCATCTGGTGTTCAGCGGCAACCCCGGCACCGGCAAGACCACCGTCGCCCGACTGCTGAGCCAGATCTACCGGGCCATCGGGGTGGTGTCGGCAGGTCATCTGGTCGAGACGGATCGATCCAAACTGGTTGCCGGCTACGTCGGTCAGACAGCGCTCAAGACGCAGCAGACCCTGGAGGCATCGCTCGGTGGAATGCTCCTGATCGACGAGGCCTACGCCCTCGCCCGTGGTGGCGAGAACGACTTCGGCCGGGAAGCGATCGACACGCTCGTGAAGTTCATGGAGGACCACCGCGACGATCTGGCCATCGTCGCGGCGGGCTACACGGCAGAGATGAACACCTTCATCGACACCAACCCAGGGTTGAAGAGCAGGTTCACGCGCACGATCAACTTCGCCGACTACTCGACGGACGAGCTCGTGGCGATCTTCTTGAAGCTCGGCGACAAGAACCAATACGTCTGCTCCGATGATGCGCTGATCCAGGTACGCCACCTCATCGAGACCGAGCCGCGCACGCACGGCTTCGGCAATGCGCGCTTCGTCCGCAACCTGTTCGAGACCGCGGTCTCGCACCAGGCGATGCGCATCGCCCCCCTCGGCGACCCGAGCAACGAACAGCTCACCACCTTCACCGCGGCCGACATCGTCCCCGTCGACAACTGACCCGCCCGAGTCCCACCCTTCGATCCGAGTCCCAGCCGTCGGGCGAGTCCCACAAGGTCGATTCGAGTGCCACACGCCACCCCGGGGTGTGGCGTGGCACTCCGATCGACTTCGTGGGACTCGGGTGGTGTTGTGGGACTCGGGTGGTGTTGTGGGACTCGGGTGGGGGTGTGGGACTCGGGTGGAGTGTGGGGCCCGTTGCCCGGTTGGGAGGGGGCGGTCGCAATAGGCTCACCGGCGTGGAACTCCTGCCCGTGATCGTCGGCCTCGCAGTGTGCGCCGCAGCCGTGGTCGCAGCACTGAGGATGCGCCCGTCCAAACGCGCCGAAGGTGCCTCTGGCGGTGCGTCCTCCGGCAAGGACAAGCGCGCCGCCCGCGTCGACCCCTTCGGCGTGGGCGAACCGTGGCGCCGCCATGTGGCGGCGGCCCTTTCCGCGCAACGCCGGTTCGCGACGATCGTGGCGAACATGAGCCCGGGCCCGCTGCGCAGCAGGATGGCCGACATCGGCCGCCAGGTCGACCGGGGCGTCGACGAGTGCTGGCAGATCGCGAAGCACGGCGATCAACTCGACGACACCATCCGCGGTCTCGACGGTGCGGGTCTGCGCGCCCGGCTCGAGCGCGCCGGCGACGACTCGATGCGTTCGTCGATCCAGTCGCAGCTCGACTCGGTCGAGCGCATCCGCACCGCGCGCGACCTGACCGACCAGCGTCTCCACGGCCTTCAGACACGGCTCGGTGAACTGGTCAGCCACGCCGCGGAGGTGTCGATCGGCAGCGACACCACCGGGGAGTTGGGCTCGGCCGTCGACGATGTGGTGGTGCAGCTCGACGCATTGCTCCAGGCCGTCGACGAGGTGAACACCACGGGCCGATCCCGCGGGTTCGAGGCGAACGGCCCGGGCACCGCGTCCCTGTGAGCGACCTGCTCAAGAGCAACCTCGTCGTCGCCGCGGGAACCGCACTGTCTCGCGTCACCGGCCTGCTCCGGGTGGCGGTGTTCGCGATCGTGATGGGGCAGGGCGCCCTGGCCGACGCCTACAACGGCGCGAACAACTCCCCAAATGCCGTCTACGAACTGCTGCTCGGCGGCGTGCTGTCGGCCTCGCTCGTGCCCTTGTTCACGCGACAGTTCGAAGAAGAAGACGACGACGCGACGTCGGCGGTGCTCAGCGTGGCGGTGCTGGTGATCACGGCCTTGACCGCGATCGCGGTGGCGGCAGCCCCGTTCATCTTCCACGTCTTCGCCTGGAACGTCGCCGAAGGCGTCGACCCGAACGAGTTCCGCAGGGTCGGCACCGCTCTCGCCCGCATCTTCCTCATCCAGATCTTCTTCTACGGCGTGAGCGCTCTCGCGAACGCGCTCTTGCAAGCCCGGCGCAGGTACTTCGCTGCATCGTGGGCCCCCGTGCTCTCGAACCTGGTGATCATCGGGTCGTTGCTGATGGTGCCAGCCGCCATCGGCGGTCGTGAGCCCCAGCTGATCGAGGTGCTCACCAACGATCGCCTTCGTTGGACGCTCGGGCTCGGGGCGACTGCGGGCATCGCCGTGATGGCGATCGCAGTCATCCCCGCCCTCGGTCGGGCGAACGTTCCGTTGCACTTCAATCCGCACTTCCGTCACCCCGCGGTCAAACAGCTCCTCAGCCTGTCGGCGTGGACCTTCGGCTACGTCGCCGCCAACCAGCTCGCCCTCATCGTGGTGCAGAACCTCGCCGAGCCGGGCAGCGGCGTGCCCGACGCGTATTCGAAGGCGTACATCTTCTTCGTCTTGCCACACGGGCTCCTGGCCATGTCGATCGTCACCACGTTCACACCCGAGATGGCGCGGGCCGTCACACGCAAGGACCGCACTGCCTTCATCGACCGGACCTCGATGGGCGTCCGCCTGGTCGCGCTGGCCACCTTCCCCGCCGCGGCGGCGATGTTCGTGTTGCGTCGCCCCCTCATCGGCGTGGCGCTCGAACACGGCAACTTCAACGCCGGCGATGCGTTGCTCACGAGCCGGGCGCTCGCCGGGTTCTCGTTGGGTCTGGTGGGCTTCTCGGTGTACCTGTTCGTGCTCCGCGCCTTCTATGCGCACACCGACGCTCGAACTCCCTTCGTGATCAACCTGGTCGAGAACATCATCAACATCGCGCTGGCGTTCGTCCTCTACCGACGCTTCGGCGTGCTCGGCCTCGGGCTTGCATTCGCGATCGCCTATGCGGTCTCCTCGGTGTGGGCACTGCAGGTGCTGGCCTACAAGGTGCCGGGGTTCAGCATCAGGTCGGTGCTCGGGAGTCTGGCCCGAATGGCGCTCGCCTCGGTGGTGATGATGGAGGTGATGTGGGTGGTCGGCAGTGTCATCGGCGGCAACTCGGGAGTCGACGCACTGGTGCGCATCGTGGTCGCCGGCGTGGCTGGGCTGACGGTCTATGTGGCGTTGCTGACCGTGCTCGGCGTGCACGAGCTCACGCAGCTCCGGGATTGGATCACGGCCAGATTCGCCTAGGCTTGCCGCCATGTTCAAGGGACTCAAGAAGTGGTGGAAGTACCTCGGGGCGAAGTTCAACCGCAGCTTCGAGAAGAACGCCG